>JALOOJ010000197.1 GCA_025454475.1 Anaerolineae bacterium | reverse complement strand
ACGATGATCGGGACCGAGGGCTACTCGCCTCCAGAGCAATACCGTGGCGTGGCTGAGCCTCGCGGCGACGTCTATGCTCTCGGTGCAACGATGCATCACCTATTGAGCAAACAGGACCCAAGGCTGGAGCCGCCGTTCTCGTTCCGCGAGCGACCGATCCACAGGACTAACCCGACCGTTTCACGCGAGCTGGTGGCGATTGTCGACAGGGCGCTTCAGTATGACGTCAACAGCCGCTGGGGTTCGACTGAGGAGCTGCGACGCGCGTTAGCTCAGCTCTTGCCCGGAAAAGTACCGGCGGTACACGAGGACCGAACGAAACTGCTTGCGAACAACTCGGTCAAGCCCATCTGGCGTTTCGCGTGTGAGGACGAGGTCCGCGGCTCCGTCACACTGGCAAACGGCGTGGTCCTTGCCCCATCGTATGATCACAATGTGTACGCGCTCGATGGTGATAGAGGCGAATTCCTGTGGAAGTTCGCTGCCGAAGGAGGCGTGGCAACAGCGCCCTGCGTCAGCAATGGTCTGGTCGTCTTCGGCGCGTCAGATCGGACCATCTATGGCCTGCAGCTGACCGATGGCCAGCTGCAGTGGTCGCTACAGACCAAGGGTCGGGTGTTCTCGTCTGCCGTCGCGGCCTATGATCACTTCTTTGTCGGATCTGACGACGGCAATCTGTACGCTATCCATGGCTACTCGGGGCGAAAGGCATGGAGCTATGCCGCCGATGGTGAGGTGCGGAGCCGACCGTTCATTAACGACCAACTGGTGGTCTTTAGCTGTAACCTCGGGTTCGTCTACGCGCTATCGCTGAACCGAGAGCTGCGTTGGCGTTTCCGAGCCCGTCGGGGCATCCTGGCATCCCCCTTGCTGGCAGAGGGGCTAGTCCTGGTGGGCTCTCTGGACTGGAACTTCTACGCACTGGACGCGCGATCGGGCTGGTTGGCCTGGAAGTACCGCACCGGCGGTGCTATCGTCTCCACGGCCGGAATCTCGGAAGGCCTGGTGATCTTTGGGTCAGCCGATGGGTACGTCTACGCACTCCAGGTGACCGATGGCCGGTTGGTCTGGCGCTATCGCACTTCCGACCAGGTAACCGGCGCTGTCACCGTCTATGAGGGAGCGGCCTATGTCGGCGGCGTTGATGGGTCACTCTACTGCCTTGATGCTCTGTCGGGCGCCTTGCGGTGGCGGTACCAGACCGAGGGTGCGATCACTGGAGCGCCCTTCGCAAGCGATGGCGTTGTCTACGTCGGTTCGGGCGACCACTGTGTGTATGCGGTGCCGGCCTAGGGCCGTAGGAACGGCTAGGGCCGTCGGCACGGCTGGGCCGCTCAGAAGCGAGGCGCCTGAGAGCGGGATGAAGCATGGTTGATATCGACCCCCTGCGCGACTACTATGCGATACTGGGAGTGGCAGTCGACGCCACCCAGGATGACATACGGCACGCCTATCGACGACTGGCGAAGTCGAGCCATCCGGATTCAGGCTCCGGCGACCTGGAACTGCTCCGACGCGCGCGGGAGGCGCACGCCGTGCTGGGTAACGACGTGACACGCGATGCCTACGACCAGATGCGGGCAGCGCGCGGCATCGGCACAGCCCCGCTGGTCATCGACGCGACACAGAGTCGCACCGATCTGCCACTGGTCGAAGGAGAGCAGATGCTATACGTGACGCTGGACTTGGTCCCGCGTCCGGATTTGCTAGAATCGCGTCGAGATCTCAACCTGGCACTCGTCATCGACCGCAGTACGTCGATGCGCAGTGCGCGGATCGAGAATGTGAAGGCGGCAGCACTGGACCTGGTGAACTCGCTTACGCCGGATGACAGGCTGGCGGTAATCGTGTTCAGCGACCGAGCTGAGGTGGTGGTCCCGTCCACTCCCGTGAGTGACAGAGGACGTATTCGCTCGGCGATACTGTCCATCGTTCCGGAGGGTGGTACCGAGATCTACCAGGGTCTGGCTGCCGGCATCGCGCAGGTGCGACCGCACACGCGGAAGGACGCAATCAGCCACGTGTTGCTGCTGACAGATGGACGCACCTACGGAGACGAGGGCCTCGCCCTGGCCGCCGCCGCACGGGTTCAGGCAGACGGCATCGGCATCTCCGCTTTCGGCATCGGTGAGGACTGGCATGACACCTTTCTCGACGATCTGGCACGCCAGGGCGGAGGATCATCACACTACATCGACGCGCCGAGCAAGGTGAAGACAGCGCTGCAGGCGCAGGTGAAGCAGCTTGGCGCGCTGCTCGTGCTCCGGGCTCGTGCGCGGATCAGGACGGCGCCTGGTGTCCGGCTGACCGGCGCATACCGTGCGTCTCCGACCATGGAGTTTCTTAGCAACACCTCGGACAGGGACTCCCTGGTTCTGCCACTGGGCAGCCTGACTGCCGATGCGGGGATGGTACTGGCGCTGGAGTTCGCGGTCGCCCTGTCTGACGCCGGCACCCACAGAGTGGCGAGAGTGACGATCGAAGGCGACAGCATGGGAGCTGACAAGCCTGTGAGCCTGTGGCACGATATCTGGGTTACGCTGAGTGAAGATGTTAGGGAGGCAGAGGTGCCGCCAAGGCTGCTTAACATCCTGGGGCGGTTGAGTATATTTAGGCTGCAGGAGCAAGCGTGGCGGGCGCTCGAGGTCGGCATGATGGAGCAGGCGACTCAAGCGCTCCATGCTGCCGCCACACGCCTGTTTGACCTGGGGTATCAGGAGTTGGGCCAGGCTGCGATGCTGGAGGTGGGTCGAATCTCCCAAGGGGCTGATCCGTCAGACAGAGGCCGCAAGCAGCTTCGGTATGGGACGCGGGCGCTCAATGTAGCTCCATCCAGCCTGGTGGATTCGGGTACCCTGAAGGCTTGGCGCTGATCGCGGAGGTGTCTATGTCTCAGAAAGGTGGGAAAGTCGTCTGTCCATCGTGTGGTGCCGACAACCTGCCGGGTACGCTCTTCTGTGTGCAGTGCGGCACCTACCTGCCATCCGGAGGGCCATTGCGCACCGAGCCACTGCCCGAACAGGACGATGGCCCACAGTCGGCCCTGCGGTCTCGGCATGACGGTGTGGATCAAGAAGGCGCGAAACGGAGCCTTGCTATCGAAGTGACCGTACAGAACACGGGACGTGTGGTGCTGTTGTCCACGGATCGGGAGAATCTGGTGGGCCGCCTTGATTCTGCTCATGGCATTTTCCCCGAACTGGACATGACTGTGGATGGCGGCCTTGAGGAGGGGGTGTCGCGGCGGCACGCGCGCATCTACACGCGCGACAGCACCTGTTTTGTCGAGGACCTTGACAGCACAAATGGAAGTTTCCTGAACGGGGAACGGATCACACCGTACCTGCCCTATGCGTTCCACGATGGCGATGAGCTGACGTTTGGCTCGCTACAGCTTAGGATCCGCATTGACAACACGGAAGACGGGCCGCAGACAGCCGTAGGGCCGCAGACAGCTTAGCAGAGACGGCCCGGAAGGCATATCGCCGGAGCCCTCGGAAGGGAGGAACTATGCCCTATACAGTACTGGTGCATCTGTTGAACGAAGACTCCGTTGTCGGGGAACTTGAGGAGCTGCCTGAGTCGTCCCAGCAGTTTATCGAGCTGAAGAGCCCGCGGCTACGGGATGGACGTGAAGTGTCGTATCTGCTGGCTGAGACGAACACCGTGCTTTATCCTTGGACCCGCATTCACTGTGTGGAGATCATGCCAACGGAAGGCGATGAACAGATTGTTACCTTCATCCGTGACTAGCCAGGAACCCCATCCACTCGTCTTGGTGGTAGATGACGAGCCGCGCATCATCCGTTTCGTGCGCATCAACCTCGAAATGGAGGGATTCCGCGTCATCGAGGCGGCTGATGGCGTTGAGGCGGTGAGCCAGGTCCGTGAGAAAATGCCCGACATCGTGTTGCTGGATGTGATGATGCCGGAAATGGATGGCTTCGAGACCTTGCGTATGGTAAGGGAGATCTCCAGCGTCCCGATCATCATGTTGACGGTTCGCAGCTCTGAAGAGGACAAGGTACGCGGGCTTGACCTTGGCGCCGATGACTACATAACGAAGCCTTTCAGTCCTCGCGAACTCATCAGCCGTGTTCGAGCGGTGCTGCGACGGTTCCAGGTGACACTTACGACGGAGGGCTCGATCGTTACGATCGATGAATATCTGAGTGTCGACTACAACACAGCCGAGGTGATCGTCGCAGGCGAGCGCGTCAAGCTCCGCCCCACGGAGTTTCGGTTGCTCCGACACCTCATCGAGAATGCAGGTTGGACGGTGCCCCACGCAACGCTTCTCTCCAAAGTGTGGGGCTATGAGTACAAGGACGAGGTCTCGTACTTACGGCTGTATGTGAACTACCTCCGCAAGAAGATCGAGCCGGACCCTGCCAATCCCCGCTATATCCTGACGGAACGCGGCATGGGCTACCGCTTTGCCGACCCGCGCCACGAGCGTTAGGCCGAGCGTGCGTCCAGGGGGGATCTGGGTGTTGCAGGTGAGGGTACCGCCATGGCGAGTGGCGCTGCTGCTGGTCCTCACAGCCTGCAGTGGCGTGGACCTCCGAGGCACACAGTCGGGTGAGCGCTCAAACCCAGTTCTGACCGTGGTGCCCGCGCCGCTGCCAGACGCTGAGCTTGTGCCGGGACACGCCCCGGAGCAGATCCCGCCCCCAGGCCCATATCCTCCCCGTGTGATCGAGATGCAACCTAGGACCGGCGAGGAAGTGCCGCCTGACGCTGTCGTGGTGCTGTCGTTCGATCAGCCGATGGATCAGAGGAGCGTGGAAGCCTCCTTCACGATCAGGCCGGAGACTTCCGGCAGTTTTCTATGGTCCTCGGATCCTGCGGTCGAGACCGAGCTGGTCGGAGGCAGCATCGTCCAGTACTCCCCGGATTCCCTGCTCGCCGGGCAGCGCTACGTCGTCTCCCTCGGTGGAGACGCGAGATCAGCCGCAGGCCTGGCACTGGGTGGCGACGTGCAGACTGCGTTCCGCGTCCTCTCGCCGCTTCGGGTAACCCGAACTGAACCCGCCGACGGAGACGGCGAGGTGTGGACGGACGCCTCCATCGAGATCGAGTTTGACCGACCCGTGGTGCCGCTCGCGTGTGTGGGGGTGGTGCCAGACGAAGATGCCGGGTGCCTCGAACTACCCCTGACTCTCACCTCAGATACCGACGCCACCGACAACCGGGGCAATGGATTGTGGACTGGCGTATCGACGTACCGCTTCGGGCTGGCTGCGGGTCTACAAGCAGGACATGACTATGTGGCCACGCTAGCACCCGCCGTGGTGAGCAGCGATGGCGCGGGCATGGATGAGCCATATGTATGGACCTTCGCGACTGCCGTGCCGCGCGTCGTAGCGGTTGGCCCTGATCCTGGAGCGCGTGGCGTGGCCATCGATGGCGAGATCTGGGTTCGCTTTAGCACGCCTATGGACGATGTCGAGACGAGCGCCGCCTTAGGCATCACGGGTCCTGACGGGCAGTCAGTGTCCGGGGCGCTCACTTGGCGCAACGATAGCACAGTGCTCGTGTTCACACCGGCGCAGCGGCTGAGCCTTGGGGCAGTGTACACGGCCACGGTCGGGCAGCGCGCACGAGCCTACACAAGCGTTCCCATCGACAGGCCATACGCCTGGATGTTCGGCACAGTCACCCAGCCACGGCTGCTCACGCAATCCCCAAGCTTCGGCGCAGGCCGTGAGAACGGCTTTGTCGACGTGAACGAGCCCCTGCGCCTGGCGTTCTCTGGTGCGTTCGAACCCGAGGCTCTTATCCGCGCAGTGCGCGTCTCGCCTGAGCCTCCTGAAGGTGCACTGCACGCGTGGTATGACGAGAACGCGAACACTGTCACGCTGATGTGGACACGTGATCCCCAAAGCCAAGGCTGTATCACCGTCGACCCAACTGTCACAGATGTGTACGGTAACCCGCTGGGGAACACTGAGGGCTTCTGCTACGAGACGGGCGATCTGTCACCACGGTTGGAGTTAGCCCACCCGACCGGCGCGGTGACGCTTCACGGCGGTCATCAGGCGGCCCTGCAGATGCTGAACAGCAACGTAGCGTCCGCACGTTTCGCACTCTCCGAGATCGACCTGCCCCAGTTCACCGCTTCCGGTCCCGCCCTCGGTCGTCTGGTGCGCGAGTGGACCGCATCGTTCGAGCCTGAGCTCAACGTTACCAAGGTCGTCACGGTACCGCTCGATCGTGCTGGGGAAACACTCCCGACCGGGCTATACGCTCTGTCGTGGCAGCTTACGGGTCAGTCGCAGGTGCAGCGGACCGTGCGCCTGGCAGTTGTGGATCGCAACATCCTTGTCAAGGTTGCGGGAGAGGAAGCCCTGGTCTGGGTGACTGAGAGTGGCGGCGTTGGAATGCCTGCCGTGCCGGTTACCCGCACAGGCGTGCAGTTGGTCGATCGCGAGGCGCTGCTGCTGGCAGGCGGAACGACCGACAGTGATGGGCTCGTGAGGCTGCCGATCCCAGCCCGAAGCGCACTCTGGGAGCCTGTGGTCGCTCTGACGGGCTCGCCCGGCGAGGATGGTTTCGGCATAGCGCTGACAAGCTGGGGGACGGAGGGGTGGGGATTCCGGGAGCCCGAGGTATTCCCCAGCGCTGCCCCAGGCTATCGCGCGTATCTGCAGGTCGATCGACCGGTATATGCGGCTGGTGATGTCGTGCAGTTTGTGGGGGTTCTGCGTCGCGACCTCGCAGGTGCCTACGAGCTTCCTAAGATGGGGACGGAAGTCGTTCTGGCACTCACAGGGCCAGATGGGCAGTCGGTATACAGCGCGGTAGTTGAGGTTTCGCCGACCGGTCTCTTTTCGGGCACACTCGGCCTGCCGAGGTACGCGCCAACCGGCAACTATAGCATT
>JALOOJ010000196.1 GCA_025454475.1 Anaerolineae bacterium | reverse complement strand
CCGACATGCTCTGCATCCCCACCCCGTACCGCCAGCTCGACCTCTATCGCGATGCCCAGCGGCAGGGGTTCACGCAACACGTCCGCGTCTACTACGATTTCGAGGCCCTGCAGTCGTACCCTATCCCACCGATCACGGATGCGGACCGCACCGGGCAGGTCGCGATCGGCGGCATCAAGCTGTTCATGGACGGCTCAATCTCCAACCGCACCGCCTGGATGCGCGATCCATACCCCGGCACCGCGGGCGACAGGGGCATACGCATGTGCCCGCCGCAGCGGATGATCGAGGCGCTGGCCTTTGCGCGTTCGAATGGGCTCCAGATCTCCGTCCACGCGATGGGCGACCGCGCCATCCAGGAGGTCGTCGACGTTTGGGGCGATGAAGCGCCCTGGATGGGCGAGATCCCCTCGGTGCGGATCGAGCACGCGTCCGTTCTCGACCCAGACCTGATGCGGCGGATCGCAGATGCGCGGATGACCTTCGGCGTCGCAACCAACGTGGACTTCTTCTACTGCGAGGTCGATTCCTACTCGGCGAACCTCAGCCCGGCGCAGTTCGCCCGGACGTATGCCGTCAGAGATATGCAGGCGACCATCGAGCGGCTTGCACTGTCTTCCGACAGCCCTGCGACGACCTGGGCGGATCCTGACAACGTCTTCCTCTCCATCCAGGCTGCGGTGACCCGCAGGGCCTACAACGGCGCGGACATCGTCGCTGCGCAGGAGATCACAGTCCCGGAGGCCGTGCTGTTGTTCACAGGCCGTGCGCGGACCGTAGCCGACACACTGGACATTGGCATGATTGCGCCCGGGTTCCAGGCGAGCTTCATCACGCTCGCCGACGATATCTTCGAGATCGATCCCGGCACGATCATCGACCTGCGTGTGACCGGCACCTGGATTCGGGGTGAGAGGGTCTACGCGGCGTAGGAAGTGGTGGCGTGGGCCGTGCGGCGGGGCGCCTGGCGACGGGGCAGGGCTGCCACATCGTGCGGCGCCTTGTCGCGGAGTCCACAGCAGGTACAATGATGGCTGATGTGCCGACTGCCCCCGGCTGAGCCCGGGGAGCCTGTAGAAGGAAGACCCCATGCCCCTGACCACCCTGCACGTGCTAAACCATCGCTATCGCGTTGACGCCGTCCTGGCCCAATCTGCAGCCGGCGGCACCTACCACGCCTGGGATATGGAACTCGAGAGGGAAGTGCTACTTTGGGAATCCGTGCCGCGGCAGGGCCAGGCCCCTGGTGCGGACCTCGAGCGCAGGGCCGCGCTCCTGAAATCGCTGGCGCACCCGCACCTCGCGCCTGTGCTCGACGCGGTCGTGGACCACGGAAACCGCTATCTCGTCACGGGGGTCACTGCGGGCGAGACGCTGGCGGAGCGGATCAAGCGCGAGGGCGCCCTGCCCGAGGCGCACGTGATCGTGTGGGCGCATCAGCTCCTGGATGCGCTGGCGGTGTGTCACGACCGTGGCGTGGTCCACGGATCTGTCACGCCGGAGCACATCACCATCACGCCCAACGGCGACGCTGTGCTGACCGGTTTCGGGCAGGATGCGCTTGCGGGCGTTCCAGGCGAGGCCGCTGATGGGCACAGCGACCTCTTTGAGCTAGGCGCGACGCTAACCCGCGCGCTGACCGGGCAAGCGCGAGTGAAGGGCGCCAGGGCCGCGCGAGGGCTCAGCCGCAAGGCCAGCGCGCACACCGCCGCGGCGATCAAGCGTGCCACGGGGCCGGCAGAGGGCGATCGCTGGCCCGATGCGCGCGCAATGGCTGAGGCGCTTCCGCCCGCGGACATATCGGCGGCACCCGCGCAGGCACGAGCCGGGCTCCATCGGTCTCAGAGGCAAGCCAAACCCAATCCATCCGGACGCGGCGACTGGCAGGCCGGGCCGCAGGACGCCAAGGCCGCGCGCAGGCGAGTGCTGGCTGGGATGGGCGTACTGGCAGCCATCGCGGTGATCGCGGTCCTGGCGGTGATGGCACGTGACCGTAGAGATCATGCAGACGCTGTGAGTGCCATCCGTCCTGCTGGGCCCGTCGAGGTGCCCGTCTTCTCGGCTACCGTCCGCCTGACGGACGATGCGACGATGGTCTTCGTGCCCGCAGGCAGCTTCGAGATGGGTCGGCAGTTTGGCCCTGACGATCAGCGCCCGCAGCACACCGTGACACTCGACGCGTTCTGGATCGATCAGACGGAGGTCAGCAACGCTCAGTACAACCAGTGCGTGGCGACGGGTGCGTGCGAGGCAGCGGAATACGTGGACGATCCCGGCCTGATCGCCGATCCGCTCCCGGTGGTCGGCGTCTCGTGGTACGACGCGGACGCGTATTGCGCTTGGGCCGGCGTACGGCTACCCACTGAGGCAGAGTGGGAGTACGCGGCGCGGGGACCGGACAACAGGGTCTATCCCTGGGGCGACACACGACACACAAGGTACGCGAACTGCACGGAGGCCGATTGCGCGGACGGGTTCGAGCGCACGGCGCCGGTAGGCAGCTTCCCCGAGGGAGCGAGCTGGGTGGGCGCGGTGGACATGGCCGGCAACGTCTGGGAGTGGGTCAACGACTGGTTCGGCGCCGGCTATTACGGCTGGTCGCCGGAGGCCAACCCGCCCGGGCCCGCGACCGGGCGGGCGCGGGTGGT
Source organism: Anaerolineae bacterium (assembly GCA_025454475.1). Classification (GTDB taxonomy): domain Bacteria; phylum Chloroflexota; class Anaerolineae; order B4-G1; family SLSP01; genus PWVB01. The sequence goes on along the minus strand of JALOOJ010000196.1, from coordinate 4,244 downwards.
GCGGGGAGGCGGGTGGGAGTACAACTGGGCCAACCTCCGTGCGACCAACCGCGGCTTGCACGGCCCCGGCTTCCGCAACACGTACATCGGCATCCGCTGCGCCGGCGACGCGACGGCGGACTGACGGCTGGGCCGGACCGCATACCGCGGGCGCCGGAGCCGGAGGGCGAGAGATTCCCCGCAGGGCGCGTGCTCGCGGCTTTGGCTCTGCGGGTCGCGCCGTGCCCTATTGTCATTGTCCCGCTGCGGGAATCCGCGGCTCGGAAGCCGTCCGCCCCTACCCAGCCAGCAGGCGTAATCGTGCCGTCCGGGTAGGGGCGACCAAGGCCGGAAGACCCGGTGGCTTGGCGAGGCGCCCATGGCCGGCCTTGGTCGCCCTCTGCTCGGCGCGCGCCGAACGCGGAGGGCGAGACACAACCGTGGTTGCGCCCTGCGACTGGCGGCTCACCAGAGGCCCGGGATGAGGGCGCGGCGTTCGGGCGGGTACTCCGGGAAGGTCGTGTGGTACCAGGCGTGGTGCGAGCGGGCGCGCGGGGCCAGGTTGGCCACCGTCCACACGGCGAAGGCCAGCCCCGGCAGCGACCACGTCGCGAGCGCCCACCCGGCCCACTCGACGATCTCGCCCAGGTAGTTGGGGCATGAGATCCAGCGGTATAGGCCACCGTAGGGGATGCGGTAACCGGTCTCGCCCGGGCGCCGCAGACTGCGCAGGGCCAGGTCAGCCCAGCGGTTGATGATATAGCCGCCCGCGAACAGGGTGAAACCGACCACGAAGCGCGGATCGTGCACCCAACTCCGCGGATAGCCGCCCGACAGGGCGAAGAGGTAGCGCCCGTTAGCGTAGGCGTTGCCGACGTTGAAGCCGAAGCCCATCAGCATCACCGTCACGGGCATCTTCTTGCGCCCATCGCGGAGCGTCCACGGGTAGATGAACGCGCGGTGAACGTAGTGCAGCTCCCACATCGCGAGGAACAGCAAGATCGGCATACTCGTCGGGACGGTGGCGACGATGAAGCAGGCCGCGAACACGAGCACCGCCGGCGACTCCATGATGACCCAGCTCCAGGCGTTTCTGATCAGGGGGCCCCACCCGCGGCGAAGGTGCCGCCCATACGGCGCAGCGACAAAGAACAGGGACACGAAGACCCCAACGGCCACTGCCAGGCCGGCCAGGACCATGGCCAGGTTCAGGGTTCGCTCGATCATCGGTGTTCCTTGGCCAGATAGCCGTTGGCCTCGAACCAGGCCAAAGTGTCGCGCACCGTCTGAGCCAGCGGGCGCGCCGTATACGCAAGGTCATGCGACGCCCGTGCATGGCTCACGTGCCGGTTATTGCGAAGGACGTGCAGTGTCACGCGCGTGTAGATGGGATGGCTTCCGTTGAAGCGCGCCATTAGCAGCATCAGCGGCGCGAGCGCCTCCGCCAGCCCAAGAGGAACGGTGACGCGCGGCATGGCCCTGCCCCTTGCCGAGTCCACCAGCCGCGCCACCTCGCGGATAGTGTGCCAGTGCCCGCTCAAGAGGTAGCGCGCCCCAGCCGGTGCTTGCACTTCGGCGCAAAGAGCCCCCGCAACCACATCGCGCACATCGACCCAGTCGAACCCCCCGGTCACGAGGGCGGGTATCCTTCCCCGCGCCAGTTTGATCAGCGCCTGGCCCACGTAGCTGGGCTTGTAATCGTGCGGTCCGAGTACGGCCGTGGGATACAGGATCACGGCATCGAGCCCGCGGTCGATGCCTGCCAGCACTTCGCGTTCTCCCCGCGCCTTGGAGCGGTCGTAGGGGGCCAGCGATTTCAAGGCTGCGGCGGAGAGAGCAGCATCGATCAGCGGGCGAGCCTCATCCACAGGTTGATCGAGGGGCTCTTGGCGCAAGGCGTCGATCGAGGAGAAATGCACCAGGCGCCGCACGCCGCCGTTGAGGCAGGCAGCCACCACATTGCGCGTCCCGAGCACGTTCACCGCCTCCATCTCCGGCCCTGAATCCATCGCCAACGAGATGGCCCCGGCGAGATGGTACACCACATCGACGCCTGTCATGGCCCGCCCCAGCGGCTCCGGGTCGCACACATCGCCCGGGACCACCTCAACCTCCAGCCCCGCGAGCGCCCGGCGATCTCTGTGCACCAGGACGCGCACAGGCCGCCCCTGCACCAGCAGCGCACGGACCAAGCTCGCGCCGATGAGGCCGGAAGCTCCGGTCACCAGCGTCACACCCCGTGTCACCCTATCACCATCTTTGCCTCACAGCCAACCCCACTGGAATCCAGGCACGCACCAATGCCACGCCCGGGCCCTGCCGTCTGGCGGGTTGGGCTTGGGGGACGTCAGGATAGATATACGCTGAGCCGGCGCCGACTACCCGCGCAGGCGGATGTACTCCGGCGTGGCGAGCTGCATCGACCAGGGCGCCTTCCCGCTCGTGAGCGCTTCGAGGTCGTCGGCCACGAGCCGCCCGATCTCGGGAAGCGCCTCGCCGTGGGCACCGGCGCGATGCGACGAGAGTACCGCGAACTGCGCCCCGCGAATCGGGTGGTCGCGAGCCAGTGGCTCCTCAGGGTAGACGTCGATCGCCGCCCGGAAACGCCCGGCAAGCACCGCCTCGGTCAGCGCGTCGAAATCGACCAGGTGCGCCCGGCTCAAGAGCACAAAGACGGCGTCGGACTTCACCAGCGACAGCAGCTCTCCGGTGACCAGCCCCCTGTTGTACGCCGAGGGCACCGCCAGAACAAAGATCACGCGCGACGTCGCCATAAGCGTCTCGAGATCCACCGGCGTGACGCCCTGGCTGCGCAGGTGCGCGTCGGTAAGCCACGGATCGTAGACCTGGATCGGGCAGCGGAAAGGCGCCAGGAGCGGCTTGAGCGCGTGGGCCAACCCTCCGAAGCCGATGAACCCGACGGGCTTGTCGTAGAGCGTGAACGGCGCTCCGATCTCGGTCTCGAACGAGGTATGGCTCCAGTTGGGCTCGGGGCCGCGGAACGCCCGGTCGGTCCACGCGATCTGGCGGATCGACGCGAGTGCCAGGCCGAGACCCATCTCGGCGACGACCGGGGCAAACGCCGGCGCGCAGCTCAGGACCCGGATGCCGTGGGAGAAGGCATAGTCGTAGTCGAAGTCGCGCGGCGAGAAGAACCCGCCGCTCACCTCGAGGACCGCACGCAGCCTGGGGAAGCGCCGCACGTCGCCATAGCGCCAGTACCCGGTGGCAATGAGGTCGATCCGGTCCTGGAAGCGCGCAACCTCGGTCTCGGGCATCGCCTCATCGCGGCCCCAGTACACGTCAGCCACTTTGTGCACCCGCGCCAAGTCGACGGCGGTGAAGATGTTCGCCATACGGCGTCCATAGGGATCGAGCATCAGCTTGTCTCTGGTCATCGTGCGCAGGCCTCCTGTGGTGGTGTGATCCGGAAGACCTTTGAGCTTTCGGAAAAGCTCAAAGGTCTTCGGACGATCATACGTGGCCTCAGGGAAAGTCAAAGCCCGGGCGGCAGCGCGCCCATGAGGTAGGAGGCGCCCTCCTCCCCCTCGACCACGAATCCAAGCCGCTCGTAGAGACTTCGGGCCGGGTTGACCTTGAGCACGCCGAGCCTCACCGGCAGGCTCTGTCCGAAGGCCTCAGCCAGCACCATCCGGATGAGGTGGGAGCCGATCCCCCAGCGCTGGTAGTCAGGAAGGATGAAGAGCTTGTCGAGGAAGATCTCGTCGGGCTTGCGCTCAATGGAGAAGACGCCGATCTCCCTGCCGCTGAGGACAACGATGTGATCCTGGCCGATGATGATGTCCTCACGGTAGGCCGCCTCGGCCGCAGCCTCGCTCGGAGCCCACGCCTGCATGACATAGTCGGTCATCGTCGCCCGCATCACGGCGCAGATGAAGTCGGCGTCCGCGGGCGTGGAAGGTCGCAGGCTCAGGCCACGCGGGAGCGTCGCCGGGTCGCGATCGAAGGCCCGCTCGATGGCGTCGAGCGTCTGCTCGACGGTCTGGCCCGTGGTGTCAAGCCGGAGCACGGCCTCGGGCCACTCCAGCGCATCGAGCTCGGCCTGCAGCTCGTCGACGCGCGCGCCCTGCACATCGGACGGCGGGCGCAGCGCGTCGCGCCGGTGGTTCTCATCGGGCGCCGCGGTCAACCAGACGACGCGGATCCGGGCCTTGTCCTGCAGCTGCTCCTGGAGATAGGCCAGTCCGGCAGGCGTCCAGACGTTGTCGATCGCCACGTCCAGGTCCATCGCCATGTAGTCCTCG
>JALOOJ010000367.1 GCA_025454475.1 Anaerolineae bacterium | reverse complement strand
GAAGCGGTGTCCTGCCCGCGGTTCAGGATGACCCTGATGGTGCGCATACGTTGTTGGCTGCGTGTGTAGTTGGTGATGGGATTCTCAAAGACCTTGGTGTTCGGCACGATCGTCAGCTCGCCATCCCACGTACGAATGACGGTGTCGCGCGTGTTCACGGCGACGACCGCGCCCGCGAAACCCGCCACGGAGACATCATCGCCGATGGCGAAGGGCTGGCGGATCATCAGCAGGATCCCGGCAACGAAGTTGCGCGCGATGTCCTGCAGGGCAAAGCCGATGGTCAGGCCGGCGATGCCCAGACCCGCCACGAAGCCGGTGACGTTGAAGCTGACCTGCTCCAGGGCAACGACGAGGCCGGTGACGATGACTGCCCAGCGGACCAACTTGGCGAGCAAGTCAAGCAGGCCTGCCTCGCGAATGCGCAGAGCCAGTGCCCGGCGCACCCCGCGTGCCGCAGGGCCGGCGAGGAGCAACCCCGCGAGGAAGGTGAGTAGGGCGACGACAAGATTGGGGACGAACTGCAGCGCCCTGACGAGCAACGCCTGCATCGCCTGGTCGATGTTCAAGTTGACGCCTCCTGAACCGATGTTACAGCCGCTGATGAGGGTAGGGAACCCATCGGGCGCGATGCCTGCGCTGCGCCGCGTCCACTAGAGCAGGCTCCGCACCGCGGCGCAGATGCGGTCTCTACCGGGGAGCGCCTGGTCCTCAAGGTGTCGGGCGTACGGAATGGTAGTCTGCGTGCAGGTGAGACGCTGCGCAGGTCCAGCACGCTTGCCAAGATCCCTTCAGTCTCAAGGACCCGCGCGGCTTCGAGCGCGCGGTGCACGCCTACGCCCACGCTGATAATGGTTGCGTCATGCCCCTGACGGCGAAGAACGGCCTTGCCGATGGGGAGCGGTGCCCAGCTCCGGGGCACCGGACCCTTGGTACCCGCTGCAGGTACATCATACTGAACCGTGGGGCGCCCGCCGGAGCCAAGGAGCTCGAGGTAGGTCTCGGAGAGCAGTTTGTGCTCGAGGAAGATGACCGGGCCATCGTGCTGGAGCGCCGCTAGCATCAGGCCACCCGCATCCGTCGGCGTGGACGGCACCAGGACGGTCAGCCCGGGGATGTGCGCCAGCCATCCCCATAGCGCCTGCTCGTGCTGCCCGCCGTCGCCGTAGCCTCCTCCACAAGGGGCGCGCACTACGACGGGCGCAGTCCAGTTGCCTCCGGAGAATGCCTCGACTTTGGCCGCGTGGTTCAATAGAGCATCCATGCACACGCCCAGGAAGTCCGCCATGTAGACCTCAACCACGGGCCGTAGGCCGGCCATCGCGGCGGCTACACCAGCGCCCAGGAAGGCGCTCTCGCTGATGGGCGTCCCCCGCACGCGTTCAGGCCCGAAGCGCACGAGCAGGTCGCGACGCAACAATGGGACGTCCTCGCCGAACACGACGATGCGCGAGTCAACCGCCATAGCCTGGGCCAGTGCGTCGTCGACGGCCTGTGTGAAAGACAGGGTTCTCATGGTGACACCTCACCAAGGGCGGACGCTACGATCTCGACCAACTCGCCGGCGATCCGGTCCTCCAGCGCCAGTAGGCGTTCGGGGTCCACGAGGAGAGCCTGGCGGACACGGGGAACCGGGTCGTTGGCGAGGTCCTGACGCGGATCGTGTTGGGTCGCGCGCATGACCCCCGCGACGTGCATCAACCCTGCCACACGCTCACGCAGCGGCGCGCCACCCGGTCGCAGAAACGACTGAGTGAGTGGCAGGGCGATCGCGGGCACTTGCCCGAGTGGGTCGCGCACGCTTCTCAATAGCTGGAATCCCATGAAGTGACCCTCGAGGTGCACACATTGGGCGTGAAGGAAGGTCGGTCCGCCGCCCGAACGGGCGCGCTCAATGGCTGAATGCACAGCCGACCATACCTTGGAGACGTCGCGACCGTCGACCTCGACTGCGGGAACGCCGAACCCGTGCGCACGGTCGCTCAGGCTCCCGCCGGTGGCACTTGCGGATTGCGTGGTGATGGCCCAACCGTCATCCTTGCAGACGAACACGACCGGCAGTGCCCAGACCGAAGCCAGGTTGAGCGATTCCATCAGCATCCCCTGGTTCATTGCCCCTTCGCCGAAGAAGGCGATCGCGATAGTGCCAGGCCTCAGGGCTTGCGCCGCCAGAGCGAATCCCGTGGCAGCAGGGCCCGACGCGCCTACGATACCCGACGATGCGGCGAGATGATCGCGCGAGAATAGATGCATATGCCCGCCCACGCCACCACATAGGCCAGTCGCGCGCCCCAGTAGCTCGCGTAGGATCAGCCCAGGGTCGACCCCGCGCATTAGCAGCGCCGCAGTGCCCCGATGGTCCAACGCCATCGCATCGCCATCTTGCAGTTGGCTGACCACGCCGGCGATGATCGCCTCCTCGCCCGTCCCTAGGTGCATCTCACCCGAGATCAGGCCGTCGCGCCAGAGGTCGGCGATGGCCTGCTCGAACAGACGGCTTCGTAGCATCAGAGGGTAGAGTGTCCACAGGTCGGGTGCCATAGCCACCTCCGAGCCTCCTCTACGACCAGACGTGTTCCAACATACCAGATGCAAGTTCTCGCGGGTCAGGGCGCGATCCTCCGGCAACGAAGCGGGCATCGCCAACTCCTCTCAGCCGGAAGAAGAATCGCCCCAAGGTTCGGGCCTCAGTCTAGTGCATAGGGTGGGTTAGGGCAAGCAGGGGGCAA
>JALOOJ010000195.1 GCA_025454475.1 Anaerolineae bacterium | reverse complement strand
GCTGCCGGAGGCCCCCTCCCCAACCCTCCCCCCGAGTACAGGGGGAGGGAGTCGGAGGATGTCTCCATTCTGACCCGCAACCGCAACGTGGAGCGACTTAGGTTGGCGTTGACAAACCACGGCTTAGGTCTAAAATACGTCTAGAGTGCTGAATCACGGATTCCCTCAACGCAATCCTACATAGCACCTGTGTTCGGAACTCGACGGGTATACGGAAGGGGAGGGTCGGCGGGGCGCACGCGACATCGTGGGCGGACGCCCGACGTTTCTGACTGACTGAGCCATCAGTCTTGACAAGCGGACGAGGGATACCGGAATGAGCAGACGATACCGTGGGTCGCGATCCTCCGAGAGTGGGCAGGATCTTGTTGAGTTTGCCCTGCTGCTCCCCCTACTGCTCTTGGTGCTGTTTGGCATCATCGAGTTTGGCATAGCCGTCTTCGCGTACAACACCACAGCCAACGTGGGCCGCGAGGTCGCCAGGTATGGCTCCGTTCACCCTGTAGCGGGCGAGATCCAGACGTTCATCGGTCGGCCGGCAGACTACACCGGCGCGCCATCCACGTACAGCGAGAGCGTCCAGCGCTGGACGCGGGGCCTCACCGGTAACCTGACGATCACGCCGACACTCGTCGCCGGCGGCCCCCTATCCAGCACGATCCAGGTCACGGTCACCTATGAATACCGCTTCCTCACGGGGCCCATCATCGAGGTCCTCTCCGGGAGGCGAACGCTCGATCTGCGAACTGTCACAACGATGTACACCGAACGTCCGGTGAACTGATTTCCAAGGAGGATCCGATGGGGCGTCTACGTGGGTTTCTATGGCTTATCGCGGGGGTCGTCGTCGCGGCGTTGGCCGGCGGCGTCGCCTTCATCGCCCTCTCCCGGGCCACGGCAGAGGATTTCCGTGCGGCTGAGATCCTTACGCCGCAGGGCAACGCCGTCGTGGTCGTGCGCACGGTCGACATCCACGCGGTCCTCACCGCCGAGGATGTGGAAATCCGCGAGATGCCGGTGGACTCGATCCCCGAGGGCGCACTGAGCGACGTAGCCCAGGTGCTGGGCAAGATCACGCTCGTGTCACTGTACCCCGGGGAGCTGGTGCTCGAGCAGCGCCTGCTCGACCCCAATGTGACCGCCCCCGGAGGGCGTATGGCGCTGGTCCTCAAGGACGAGGCCGTGTTGATGGCCTTCCCAGCAGGCGACCTGATCAACCAGGTCAATGTGCTTCAGGCCGGCGACCACGTGGACTTCCACTTCACATACGAACTGCCCATCGACCGTGAGACGGGATTCCTGCCGGTGAGCCGCACGGAGACAACCGTCACGGCGGCCGAGGGGGAAGAGGAAGAGGAGCCAACCGAGCCGGTGACCTTCGCGCTGCTGCAGAATATCACCATCGAGACGGTCGTGCGCCAGCTCGACGAAGAAGGGCAGCCCACAGGGGCGCCACGGGCGCTGCTGCTGGCGGTCGACCCGCAGGAGGCGCTCGTGCTCAAGTACATGAAGGACGTCGGCGCGACAGTCGACCTCGTGCTCCGCGCCCCCGGTGCCGAAGGTGAGTTCGCCGTCGAGCCGGTGAACCTCGACTACGTGATCAACGGCTACATCACACCCGGCGAGGGACTGCCGTAGCCTGGTGCCTAGGCTATTCTGATGTCTGGGGTTCGTAGGTGCGACTTCAGTCGTTCGGGCGCCTCAGAAGGCGCGCCCAGCAGACTGGGCGGTGGCAGAACCGGCAGATCGGTTACTACGACCCAACTTATGGGAGGGATTCTTGTCTGAGTTGATGCAGGGACAGACGTTACAGATATTGCTCATCGCCACCAGCGAAGCCGTGCAAGACGAGGTTAGCCAGGCGCTTTCGGGCTCGATGACGCGACCCTACCGGCTGCACTGGGTCGCGCAGCCACACCTCGCGTTCGTGCGAGCGCAGGACTTGCTGCCGCAGGTGATCCTCGTCGACGACGATCTGGACGATACCGATCCGATCCCCGTGATCCGGCGGTTGGCTTCCACGTTGTCCAACACCGTGATCCTATTCCTGGTCCGCAAGGAGGACGCGGGCCACGCCAGCCAGGCAATCCTGGTGGGGGCGCGCAGTTTCATTACCAAGCCGATCCAGAGCGACGAGCTCGTCGTAACGCTGCATCAGGTTCTGGCGTGGCAGCGCACGCAGGTGGAACCCCGTTCGGTTGAGGGCGCCGGCGGGCGGATCGTCGTCTTCTGCGCCCCCAAGGGTGGCACGGGCCGCACGACGCTGGCGCTGAACACAGCGATCAGCCTGCACGAGATCGATAAGCGCCCCGTGGTCGTCGTCGACGCCGACTTTGCTGCGCCGGCGATCGATGTCGCGCTGAACCTGGATCTCGAGAGCAACGTGAGCGATCTGCTGCCGCGGCTGACGCGCCTGGACGAGGACCTGATCGAGAGCGTCCTCGCCGAGCACGCCTCGGGCATCAAGGCGCTGCTCGCTCCACCCCCCGCCGACCTCTCGGCGCCTCTCACGCTGCCCCAGGTCCAGCACATCCTCGTGATGCTCAAGCGTATGTTCCCCTGGGTCATCGTGGACCTGGGGTTGCCGATGGACGAGACGGCCTTTGCCTTCCTCGACGGCGCTGACCGCGTCATCATGACGGTTCTGCCCGAGATGGTGGGGCTGCGGAACACGCGCCTGATGCTCGCCCACTTTGCGGATGAGGGCTACCCCGTGGAGAAGACGTGGCTCGTGCTCAACCGGTCCACCATCCGCGGCGGCGTCAGCCAGGAGAACATCGAGCGGCGGCTCGGCGTGCCCGTGCAGTTCACGGTGCCCGACGACCAGCCGTTGGTGACGCACACCATCAACCGAGGCGTTCCGCTGATGCTCACCCACGCACGCAGCGCGGTGGCGCGGGGCATCCGCAAGATCGCTAAGGAGCTCAGCGAGGAGCGACGCCTTGGCGCCGCCTACACTCTGGAGGCGCCGGCGCCGGCTCGACGTGGGCTGTTCGGGCTGCGCTCCTGGACGCGATCCGGATCGCCCGAAAGCCCATAAGTAAGGCCTCCCAAGGAAGGCAGGTCACCTATGCCCGTCGCGGTTCCGGTTGTCGTAGCCGTCCTGGTCGCGTTCGCGGTCGTGCTCGCTTTTATGGGGCTGTGGCTGCTCCTGCAGCGCCGCGACCCGGTGGACGAGAGGCTCACCGAGTATGGTCTTCAGGCGCGGCAGCTCGCGCAGCCCGCGATCGGCGATGCCACGCGCCGCTACGGCCCGTCACGGCTGACGCGGATCCTCACTGGCTTTGGGGCCGGGCAGCGGCTGGCGCTGGCGTTGACCCGCGCCGACTTGCCGCTCACCGCCGCCGAGTTCAGCCTGATCGTGTTCGCCCTGTTCGTCGCGGGACTTGTCATCGGCACATGGCGGCTGAACATCGCGCTTGGAGCGGTGTTCGGCGCGGTCCTGGCGGTCATCCCCTATATCTACATGGGGATGAAGCAGCGCCAGCGGCTGCGGGCCTTCACCGAGCAACTCCCGGATATGCTGACGCTGCTCGTCGGCGGCCTCCGCGCCGGCTACGGCCTGAACCAGGCGCTCGACCTCGTGGTCCAGCGCTTGAGCCCTCCGATGTCGAGCGAGATCGGCAACGTGACGCGTGCGGTGAACCTGGGCCTCCCCCTCAACCGGGCGCTCGAGGATGCCGTAGTCCGTGTGGGCTCCGAGGACTTCAACCTGATCGTCGTCGCGATGAACGTCCAACGTGAGACGGGCGGCAACCTCGCTGAGACGCTGGACATTATCGGTGACACCGTGCGGGACCGGCTGCGGATGCTCAACGAGATCCGCGTGCTCACCGCGCAGCAGCGTTTCACGGGCTACCTGCTGGCCTTCCTGCCGCTCGTGGTGGGACTGGTCGTCTTTCTGATCAACCCCGAGTACGTCAGTGATCTCTTTGCACCGGGCTGGGTGCGCATTCTGCCGATCACGGCGGTATTGCTGCAGATCGTGGGCTTTCTCATCATCCGCAAGATCGTGGACATTGAGGTGTAGCGATGGCAATCGACCAGCTTGAGGCCATCCTGCAGTGGATCGTCACGTCGGAGTCGACGTCGTCGCCGCTGACGTTTGCGCTGTTGGCCGCGCTTGCTATGCTCCTCTTTTGGCTTGCCGTAGCGCCCTCACGATCGCGTTCGCAGGAGGAGAACCGCCTTGCGGGCTACCTGCAGGGACGCGACATCATTGAGGACGCGGATCTGGAGCGCTCTTTCTGGCAACGCGCGATCCGTCCGGCGTTGCGCAGGATCTTTGGTGTCCTCACGGCACTGACCCCCGTTCGCAGCGTCCGGCGCATCCAGCGTCTGTTAGTCGAGGCCGGCGAGCCCGGCGGGCTCACCGCGCCCGATGTCTTCGGACTGCAGATCCTTGCTTCGATCCTCCTGGGTGCGCTCTACCTGCTGCTCCTGCAGGCGATGGGCACCCTCGGAAGCACTGCGTGGCTCATCGTAGCGCGCAATGGCTCGCTGCTCATCCTCATCGGGTTCCTCTTGCCCCGGGTCTGGTTGCAGCGACAGGCAACCGGCCGCAAGAACGAGATCGCCCGCAACTTCTCCAACGCACTGGACCTCCTGAGCGTCGCCGTCGACGCCGGGCTGGGGCTCGATTCCGCAATGGTGAAGGTGAGCGAGCGCTGGGACAATGCGCTCACCCGCGAGATCAACCGCACGGTGCTCGAGATCCGGGTCGGCACGCCGCGCAACCTGGCGCTGCAGCGGATGGCCGACCGCACGGGCGTACGCGACGTAGAGACCTTCGTTGGCGTGCTGATCCAGTCGAGCGAGCTCGGCGTCAGCATCGCGGAGACATTACATAACCAGGCAGCGCAGGTGCGCGTGCGCCGGCGCCAACGCGCCGAGGAGTTGGCCCGCCAGGCTGCTGTCAAGATGGTTATCCCGCTCGTGTTCCTGGTGTTCCCGGCGCTGCTCGTCGTCCTGCTGGGCCCGGGCATTCCGCGGATCATCAATGCCCTGAGCGGACTGTGATCGATCGAACAGGTGCTTGCGGTTCGTAGGTGCCGTTTCAGCGGTTCTGACGGCTAGAGCCGTTGCTGCGAACCAACTTGAGACCGACTAGGAGACGTCTGTGACCGACTTGAGCGATACACTAGGCTCTGTGCGTGAGGACCCGCTATACCTGCAGGGATCGAACGCGCTGCAGAAGGGCAACTGGGAGGAGGCCACCGAGGCCTTTGAGGCCCTTCAGACGATGTACCCGGACAGCGTCATGGCCAGGCGGGCCCTGGAGACAACGCGCCTCCGCGCCAGCCTCGATGAGGGCAGACGCATCCGCGGGAAGCGCACCACGCTGCGCGTGGGACCGATCTTTCTGCGGATCGTGCTCGTTGGCCTGATTGGCTTCCTGGTATACACCGGCGGCAGGCTGGTCATCGAGCGGGTCACGCCACTGATTGCTGCGGCGCAGGCCACACAGCGCCTGGAGCAACTGCTTGCCGATGGCGAGGCCCTGCTTAAGGCGGGCACCTACGATGCCGCAGAGGAACGCCTGAACGGCGTCCTGGCGATCGAGCCCGACAACGCCCGCGCCAAGGCCGGCCTGGACGTGATCGCTCAGGAACGCCAGATCGTCGCACTGTATGAGCAAGCGGTCGCGCTCGACGCCGCGGGTGAGGACGATGCGGCCATGGAGACATACACGGAGCTGGCCGCATTGCGTCCGGGCTACCGCGACATCGCCCGGCGGATGGCCGAGATCGAGCGGGTGCGCTCGGTCGACCAACGGTTTGCCGACGCCGGCGCAGCGTATGCGTCAGGCGACAAGCTGGCCGCGGTCGCAGCCTACGAAGCACTGCGTGCGGAGAACGTAGCCTACGAGAAGGCGCTGGTCGAGTCGCGGCTCTACACGCTCTATATGGCGCTGGGCCGGGAGATCACGGAGGCCGTTCCACCCGAGCTTGAGCCATTGCCCTCCGCACTCAACTACTTCTCCAAGGCGCTGGCCCTGCAGCCCCGAAGCCAGGAGGCCGGGCTCGAGCGCCAACTGTTGAAGCTCTACCTGGAAGGCCAGACCGCCTACTACGCGGAGCAATGGAATGAGGCGACTGCCGCGCTACGCGTCGTCTACGACACTCGATCGAACTACCTGAGCGGCACTGTGCTCCGGCTGCTCTACGAGTCCTACGTCCGCAGCGGCGATCAGTACCGCGACGCGGGCGACAGCTATCTGGCCTATGAGCAGTATCTGAAGGCCAGTGAGTTGCCCATCGCCGACAAAGCCTTCGTTGAGGGACGGCTTTTCTACGTCCGACCGTTCCTCACGCCCACGGCGACCCCCACCGCCACGCCCACGCCTCGGCCCCAGGTTGCCGCCGGGCCGCCCGCCACGCCGCGCCCGCTCACGTCCTATACCAACAAGATCGTGTTCATCGCCGACAGCCCCAATCGCGGCACGCTCTATATGATGAATCCGGACGGCTCCGGGCGGCAGCGCCTGGGCCGGACCGCCGAGCTCCTGGCCCAGTTTGACGAGCTCAAGGATATGGACCGCTACTCACCTGAAGGCGACCGCTTCGCCTTCAGCCAGGCACCCACGCCCAACGACCCGTGGCAGCAGATCTTCGTCTCGATTCCCGTTCACCTGCGGACCTCCGGCGGATTCGCCACACAGGTGACGCAGTTCGGTGCCGACTGCACCGATCCGTCCTGGTCGCCGGATGGCAACTGGCTGGCGTTCGTCTCCAGCGAGCTCGACAGTGACGACATCTGGATCATCCAGGTCGACCGCAGCTTCCCGCAGAACCTGACGCCCAACACCTGGGAATGGGACCGGCACCCATCCTGGTCGCCCAACAGCGACAAGATCGTCTTCTGGTCCAACCGCTCGGGGCTGCTACAGATCTATACGATGA
>JALOOJ010000194.1 GCA_025454475.1 Anaerolineae bacterium | reverse complement strand
CCGATTCGGATCCTCTCCATCCTCTCAATCCATGTTACCCCATCCGGGAAAGGGGCCAGCTACTTCTGGATCGGGATCGATCTGCGGCTGCGGGGCAGGCCCTGGGGATTCCGGCTTGCTGAGGCCCGCACGCCTGTGGTGATGCAGCACAGCCGGACCGACGACAACGTGCCGTTCGCCCTGGCCGAGAGAACCGCCCGGATGCTTCCCGACTGTCGTCTCGTCGTCCGCGAGAGCGGCCCGCACTTCTCGCCGGCGCTTCTTAGCGCTTCATAGACAGTGAGATCGTGCACTGCCCGGAACGGGTCTACCGGAAACCCAGCTCGCCATTGACCGCGGGTGAAACGGTCCTACACTCCGGGCATGCCTGCGGCGCGCTTCCGCACGCGACGCCGGATGCTGAACGACACACAACCACCGCACCTCAGCGCTGAGACGGGAGGACCGTATGGCACCGGACGACGCCGACACCCGCCTGATTTCCCTCACAGCCCTGCGCACCGAAGCCCTCAAGGACCCGCTGGGGATCGACGTGCGCCGGCCCGCACTGAGCTGGCAGCTCGTCGCGCCTGGGCGCGGCGTCCTGCAGGCCGCCTATCAGATCCAGGTCGCACGGACAGCCGCAGAGCTCAAGGCCGGCACAGTGCTCCTGTGGGACTCGGGTAGAGTCGCTTCGGACGCGCTCTCCACCGCCTATGGCGGGCCCGAGGGCCGGTCGCGCGAGCGCTTCGCCTGGCACGTCCGCGTCTGGGACCGGCACGGCGTCCAGTCGCCGTGGAGCGCGCCGGCCTCGTGGGAGATGGGCCTGATCGAGGAGCAGGACTGGCGCGCGAACTGGATTGAGCCCGCCTGGGATGAGGATCCAAGGGCGTTCAAGCCGTGCCCGTTCCTCCGCCGCGCGTTCACGCTGGACCAGCCCGTCGTCTCCGCCCGGCTATACATCACCGCGCACGGGCTCTACGAGGCCTGGCTGAACGGGCAGCGGATCGGGGCCGACGCAGCCCTCGGGGATCAGGTCTTCACGCCCGGGTATACCGCGTACGACAGACGCCTGCAATACCAGGTCTACGACGTCACGGCGCTGCTGCGGGAGGGCGAGAACGCGTTGGGCGCGATCCTGGGCGATGGCTGGTATCGCGGAAGGATCTACATCGCCGGCAACCGCAACGTGTACGGCACGCGGCTGGCACTGCTGGCGCAGCTCGAGATCGAGACGGCGGATGGCCGGGGCGCAATCCTCACCGACTCACACTGGAAGGCGGCCACCGGCCCGATCCTCAAGTCCGATATGCGCGACGGCGAGGTTTACGATGCGCGGCTCGAGATGCCGGGATGGTGCACGGCAGGCTTCGACGACCGCGGCTGGGAGCGGGTGCGGACGCTCGGGTACTCGAAGAAGATCCTCGTGGCCTCAATGGGCGTGCCGGTCCGGCGCAAGGAGACCTTCCGCCCAGCCATCCTCAGGACGCCGAAGGGCGAGACGGTGCTCGACTTCGGGCAGAACCTGGCAGGCGTGGTGGCCATGCGGGTCCGTGGCCCGCGCGGCACGACGGTCCGCCTGCGCCACGGTGAGACGCTCGACGCGGAAGGCAACTTCACGGTGGCACATCTCTTCACGCTGCCACCGCTGAGCGACAGCAGGACGCCCGAGTTCCAGGAGGTGCGCTACACGCTCAGGGGCGAGGGTGAGGAGGCATACGAGCCGCACTTCACCGTGCACGGCTTCCGTTATGTCAAGGTGGAGGGCTACCCTGGCGAGCTCACCCCCGACGACTTCACGGCAGTGGCGGTGTACAGCGACATGCCCCCGACGGGCAGCTTCACGTGCTCGGACCCGCTGATCGCAAAGCTCCACACCAACACCGAGTGGAGCATGAAGAGCAACTTCCTCGACCTGCCCACCGACTGCCCCACCCGCGAGCGGGCCGGCTGGACCGGCGACGCGCAGATCTTCACGCCGTCGGCGTCGTTCCTGGCGGATACCCGCGCGTTCTTCGGTAAGTGGCTCACAGAGCTGCGCGACGAGCAGGCGCCCGACGGGAAGGTGGGCAACTTCGTGCCCAACCCCTACCGGCTCGCCAGGGGCACCGTCGCCGCGATCGCGCGGCTCGCGGACGGCTCCGCCGGCTGGGGCGATGTGGCAGTGATGATGCCCTGGGCGCTGTATCAGGCCTACGGCGATGCGGCCATCCTCGAGCGCCAGTATGAGAGCATGAAGGCGTGGGTAGGCTACGTGGAGAGGCGCGCCAGGCGGCTGCCCTGGTGGAAGGCGCTCAACCCCCGCACCTGGTTCGACAGGGCCAACCGCGCCCGCCAGCGCCTCATCCGGGACACGGGCTACCACTGGGGCGAGTGGCTTGAACCCGGCAGGGGCGGCCCTCTGGCGATGGCTGGGGACATGCTCGGGCGGATCCTCTTCGGCTGCCCCGTCGTCGCGACCGCATACTTCGCACATACCGCGGGGCTCCTGGCGAAGATCGCGGGCGTCCTGGGAAAAACGGACGACGCCGCACGGTACGCCGCGCTTGCAGAGCAGGTCAAGGCCGCCTATGGCGCCGAGTTCATCGGTCCGGATGGCCGGATCAAGCCGGACAGGCAAGCCTCCTACGCGCGCGTGCTGGCCTTCGACCTCGCACCGGAAGGACTGAAGCCGGCCATCGTGGACCATCTGGTCCGGCTAATCCGGGAGGCCGGCACCCACATCGGCACCGGGTTCCTCTCCACTCCGTTCCTGTGCCACGTGCTCGCCGAGAACGGCGCGCTCGACGTGGCCTACGAGCTGCTCAATCAGAAGACGATCCCCTCGTGGCTCTACGCGATCACCAGGGGCGCGACGACCATCTGGGAGTCCTGGGAGGGCATCAACGAGGACGGCAAGCCGCAGCTCTCGCTCAACCATTACAGCCCGGGATCGGTCATCGACTTCCTCCACCGCAAGGTGGCGGGCCTGGACATCGCTGAGCCGGGCTACAAGCGGGTCGCGATCGCCCCGACGCCGGGCGGCGGGCTGACCTCCGCACGGGCCACCTACGCCTCGGTGCGCGGCCTGATCGTGTCGGGATGGGCCATCGAGGACGGGCGGATGCGGATGGAGGTCGTGATCCCACCGACGGCCACGGCGACCGTGACGCTGCCCGGCGCAACGGTCAGCGACGTGCTGGAGGGAGGCGGGCCGCTCGCGGAAGCCGAGGGCGTGACGGCCGTGGCACAGGTCGGCACGGATGTCCGGCTCGAGATTGGCTCGGGAGCGTACGCCTTCGAGTACCCGGTGTAGCGAGAGGCGGGGAACGAACGCGGTCTGGGTCGCGGACGATCTGGTGTCGGAGGCTGGCACGGATGGGAAGCAACATGGATGGAGAGGATGAACAGGATCCGGATGCTTCCCGCGCAAATCCTCTCCATCCTCTTGATCCATGCTGGAATCCGGACACTTCCCGTATGAATCCTCTCCATCCTCTCCATCCATGTTCAGTATCCCCTCCACCCATGTTCAGTCCTGGTCCAGCACGGGATTGGCGGGGCATTTGCACGATGACCAAGGTTGCCGATACTATGCGTGCGTCCGTCCCACGACCACAGGACGCCAGAGAGGGACACCGTCATGCCGCTGACGACAGGACAGGTACTTCAGGCGCGCTACCGCATCGTCTCGCTGCTGGGCGAGGGCGGGATGGGTGCGGTCTATCGTGTGTGGGATCTCCGGCTGAAGAAGGCCGCGGCGCTCAAGGAAATGGTGCCCCAGCCCGGACTGGCAGTGGAGGTGTTGGAGCAGTACCGCACGCAGTTTGAGCAGGAGGCCGTGGTCCTGGCGAAGCTCAAGCACCCGAACCTCGTGCCCGTGACCGACTACTTCGTCGAAGCGGGCAACGATTACCTGGTGATGGAGTATGTGGAGGGCGAGAGCTTGGCGGCGCGCATTCACCGCGACGGCGCGCTGCCCGAGGCGGACGTGGTAGGCTTGGCGCGCCAGGTGCTGGACGCGCTGGCCTATTGCCACAATCACGGCGTCATCCACCGGGACATCAAGCCGCAGAACATCGTGATCACCCCCGAGGGCACCGCGGTTCTGGTGGACTTCGGGCTGGTGAAGCTCTGGGATCCGGCGGACCCGCAGACGAAGACGGTGATGCGGGGCATGGGGACGCCGGAGTACGCACCGCCGGAGCAGTGGGGCGCGCTGGGTTACCACACCGACCCGCGCAGCGATCTCTATAGCCTGGGCGCGACGCTCTACCACGCGCTCGCCGGCCAGGCGCCGCTCACAGCCAGCGATCGGATGGCCTACCCCAAGCGCTTCAGAACCCCGCGCGAGCTGTCCGAGAACGTCAGCGAGCGTACGGATGCCGCGATCACGCGTGCGATGGCGCTGGCCTGCGACGATCGGTGGCCCGATGCTGCCACGATGGCTGCAGCCATCGCGAGCGCTCCGGCCCCGACCGCGGCCGCTGACGCGCAGACACAAGCGGCCGCGCCGCTGCCCCCCACCCGCGCGGTGCCGCAGACGAGAGTGACGCCTGCACCGGCGCAGGTGCCGGCACCCCGACGCCGCGCGCGGGTGTGGCGCTGGGTGCTCGTGGGGGCCGGGATGCTGGCGCTGTTGGTGGTATGCATGGTCGTGTCGGTGCTGGTCAAGGAGTATGAGCGGCAGACGGCCCGCACACCCGGGCCGGCAACGCCGGTGCCGACCGCTGCGGCGACCGAGGCGAGTGGCCTCGATCAGCCGGCCGCTGACAGGGTGCTGCGCGCCGATCGCGATGCCAGGGGCCGGTTAGCCAGCTACCGCACGACGCTCAACTGGCGCACCGAAAGCGCTTCGGGCACGACGGACTTGTTGAGAATGGACTACGCCCAGAGCCAGGACCCCGGAACCTGGCAGTTCTCGGGAGTCTCCGATGGTGACCCCGAGGCCATGATCGTCATCGGGGACCAAATGTGGGTGGGCTCCGGCGACGAGTGGATGGTGTCGGAAACCGACGCAGCCGCGGCCACGGACGACGGCCTGATCTCGTTACTCGACCTGAGCCATCAGTGGGTCGCGGATCTGACGCCGGACGACTACGAGGTCGTGGGCGACGAGACGGTGAATGGCATCGCGACCCGGCACTTCCGGACGACCAAGGCCCCGAACTGGCGGACCCTCTTCGCCGATGAGGTGCGTCCCGAGGACGAGGGCGTGGGTGCCGTGGGCGACTTCTGGATCGCCGATGAGCCGGACCTCCCCGCGTTGGTGGTGCGGCTGGTCGTGGAGGTGGAGACCACCATCGGTGGCGAGGCGGGTCTGTTGGTGACCGATCAGGCCTTCACCGAGGTCAACCAGCCCATCACGATCAGTCCGCCTGCCGTGGGTGGGTTGTTTGACCAGCTCCCGCTCTATCCGGATGCCGTTGCGACCGGCTGGTCCGCTCAGACAGCGACGTTTGAGGTTGAGGGCGACGTGACGGTCGAGGACGTACACGCCTACTATGCCGACTTCCTGTCTGCCTCGGGTTGGCGGCTCACCGGCGACCCGCTAGTGTCCCAGGATAACACCAGCAGCACCTGGACCGTGGGCGAGCGGAAGCTAACCATCCAGGTGGGCGTGGGCGACACGGAGGGCAGCGTTATCGGGATTATCTACGAGGAGCCCGCCGGGCAGTAGGCGCGGTGTCGGCAGGCCGCGAATAGGAATCAACATGGATGGAGAGGATGGAGAGGATTTTAACGGGAACTATCCGTATCCTGTCCATCCTCTCCATCCATGTTATTCTCCACCCTCTCCATCCATGTTGGAGCTGGGTTCCTCACATCGGCTTTTTGTTGTCGTTCAGCCTTTCGATGATGCCCTGAAGCCGCTTGGTCCGGGTGTCTTCCTTCTTGGCGTCGAGGTATAGCGCCGTGTAGGTTCTCTGTACAGAGGGAGGCATAGCCAGGAAGTTCGCCAAGGCTTTCTCGGCCCCCGATAGCGCCTGGATGAGCACCTCGACCTGAGCATCCGAAATCGGGGCCGGCCCGGGCCGTTCCCAGGTCCCCTCCCCCTTGGCCCGGTCGATCGCGGCCTGGCCGGCTTCCGTCATCACGCCCTTCTCGATCAGGTTGTGGGCTAGCTCCCGGTTACGCTCGGACCAAACACTTCCTTTCCTGCGGGGCGTGAACCTCTTCAGATAGCTCTGATCATCGACGCTCTTGAGCTGACCATCGATCCAACCGAAACACAACGCCTCCTCAAGGGCTTCATCGGCCGTGAGCGTTTTCAGCTTGCCGGCTTTGCCCAGCACCATCCAGAACCCTGAGCTGGTGTCATGGTTCCGAAGCAGCCATTCCCTGAAGGCGTCTCTGTCTTCAAACAGCAACTCGTCGTTCTGCATAGCGGGGATTATGCGCCCGGGCGCGAGACGTGTCAAATCAAACGGCAACATGGATGGAGAGGATATACAGGATCCGGATGGTCCGCAGTTTGATCCTCTCCATCCTGTCCATCCGTGTCAATCTCCGGATGGTCGCCAGTCCGATCCTCTCCATCCTGTCCATCCGTGTCAATCTCCGGATGGTCGCCAGTTCGATCCTCTCCATCCTGTCCATCCATGTCTGCCTCCGGGCTTGCCCGCGGCAGTCGGGGATGTACCATATGCGTGACCCACTCGGCTCAACGCAGACGCTGGGAGGTATGGATGATCCACGGGCTTTCGCCATCCGGGCATGACCGCGTGAGGACTCGCCACGTCCTCAGCGCATCCCCGACCGACGAGGAGGCCGCATACGTCCACGCGAGCCTGGAGGCCTACAACCGGCAGCAGACCGGCGGGGAGATCGATCGACCAGGGATCGAGATTGGTCTCGTCGCCAAGCGGCCGGACGGCGCCATCGTCGGGGGCATCGTCGCGAGCACCGTGCTGCGGGTGATGCACCTGGAGGCTCTGTGGGTCGATGCCGGGTATCGAGATCAGGGCCTCGGAAGCCAGCTCGTT
>JALOOJ010000051.1 GCA_025454475.1 Anaerolineae bacterium | reverse complement strand
GGGAGTATGGTATGGCGGTGCTGTTCATCACCCACGACCTTGGGGTAGTGGCGGAAGTTGCGGACGACGTCGCTGTGATGTATCTGGGGAGAGTTGTCGAGCGTGCTCCTGTTGACACGGTGTTCAACAACCCCAAGCATCCGTATACACAGTCGCTGCTACGGTCAATCCCCAAGATCGCAATGCGTCGGGAAGAGCTCGATCCGATCAAGGGTATGGTGCCGAACCCATTCCGTCGCCCCGAGGGATGCACTTTCAACCCGCGATGCCCGAAGGCGATGGAGGTGTGTCGGCACGTTGTGCCATCGGTAACGCACCTGGACGCTACCCATACCGTAAGATGCCTGCTCTATGAGGCGGATGTACTCGAGACCGCGGGGAGGAACTGACGATGGTGGCGACAACCATGGACCAACAGACAGCCGTGGATCTCAAGATGCGGGCGCCGGATCATCTCCTGGAGGTGAATGGGCTGAAGATGTACTTCCCGATTACCCAAGGGCTCTTCTCCCGTGTAGTGGGCTACACCAAGGCGGCTGATGACGTGAGCTTCTTCATCCGCAAAGGTGAGACTCTGGGCCTGGTGGGGGAGAGCGGGTGCGGAAAGACGACGGTTGGACGGTGCATTGCTCGCGCATATAAGCCGACGAGTGGTGAGATTCTGTACCGAAACCCGGACGAGGACGGGCGGGACGGCTCAGTGGTGGACCTGGCTGAATTGGAGGGGAAAGATCTTCAGCCGTACAGGAAGGACGTGCGGATGATCTTTCAGGATCCGTACTCGTCGCTTAACCCGCGGATGACGGTGTTCCAGGTCATTAGCGAAGCCCTACATGTCAACAAGATGGGAAACCGGTCGGAGATGGTGGACCGGGTTGAGTATTTGCTCCAGCGGGTTGGGCTGCGCCCTGAGTATATCCAGCGGTATCCGCACGCGTTTAGCGGTGGCGAGCGCCAGCGCATCGGGATCGCGCGCTCTCTGGTGACGAACCCCAAGCTGGTCGTGTGCGACGAGGCGGTCTCGGGTCTCGATGTCTCGATCCGGGCGCAGATCCTTAACCTTCTAGAGGAGCTGCAGGACGACTTCGACCTGACATATCTGTTCATCTCCCACGATCTGAGTGTGATTCGACACATCTGTGACCGCGTGATTGTGATGTATGTGGGCAAGCTCGTGGAGGTGGCAACCGGGCTGGACGTGTATGTTGATCCCAAGCATCCCTACACGGAGGCACTGATGTCGTCTGTGCCGGTGTCCAACCCACGGGCGCGGGATAAGGGAGCCAGGATTCTGCTCGAGGGCGAGGTGGCGGATCCATCGAACCCACCGTCGGGGTGCTATTTCCATCCCCGCTGCCGGTACGCCCAACCTGTGTGCAGGGAGGAAGCGCCGGCTCTCCAGGACCTGGGGAACGACCATTTCGCGGCGTGTCACTTTGCTGGGCAGCTGAGCTTGGGGGGCGCGCGGATGGTCTGACGGATAGGGATGAGGGCCTGGATCCTGGAGGCTGGGTGCAGGGGGTCTGCCCACTTGTGGCTCAGGCAGAGGCGAACAAGACAGGGCCGGTCGGAACCGGTCGCCAAACGATAGATACGCGCCGGCTAGGACGGCGCGTATTTTCTGCGCAGGAACTCGTCAGCAGACTGCTTCAACATCAGGTGGAGCAGGAGGTCGCGGTGCGTCTTGACGAAGGGCGTTCTGTCGTTGTCCTCAAGTACGGGGGAGAGGTAGGACGCCGGGCGATACCGCAGCGGCTCTTCCTCGGGCCCCAGGACCTTCCGGAGGACGTCTGGGTTCGGCGGCGCCGGTGTCTTGCCGAACTCTCCTCGCAGCAGCATCCTGAACTCGTTTGAGACGAACTCGTACCTGCCCATCATAACGTTGAACGTAGCCTGGGAGCCGACGATCTGGCTCGTGGGGGTGACCAGGGGGACGTACCCGACATCGGCACGAACTTGCGGAATCTCCTCCAGAATCTCGTCCAATCGGTCGAGTTGGCCCATCTGGCGGAGTTGGCTCCGCAGGTTCGAGATCATGCCTCCGGGTACCTGTGCGTCGTACAGGTCGTCATCATGGGGCGGATATCCAAGGGACTGTAGCAGGTCGCGCATCAGGCTTAGTGCCTGCGCGAGATGGGGCTTGTCGCCAGGGGCGAGCGCCTCGAGGATCCTGCCCACCGCAGTCTGGTCAACCTTATCGATGTCTACGGGACGGCACATCGTGTCTGCCGGGTCGACGTAAGCTGCGAGCTGTGAGCGGATTTCGAATAGCCGGGCCTGGGCCTGCATGAGCAGTGGCTTGTTCAGTCCGTGATCGATGCCCAGCGCTTCGGCAAAGGCCACGAGTACCTCGACAGGTGGGTGTGAGGTGCTGCCGGAAAAGGGCGTGATGGCGGTGTCGATGGTGTCCGCGCCTTCTTGCATCGCGATCACCGCATTGAGGGTGGCAAAGCCGGTCGTGCAATGGCTGTGGAAGGTGATCGGGACGCTGAGCGCTCGCCTGAGCTTCCGGAAGAGCTCAAGCGTCTCTTCGGGCTGTAACAACCCAGCCATATCCTTGACCGCGATCCGGTCCGTACCCTCGTCGGCAAGCTTCAGCGCAAGGTCGACGAAGTGATCGGTGGTGTGGATGGGGCTGACGGTATAGCTAATGCCGACCTCGACGCTGCCCCCGTAGGCCTTCACCGCGAGGAGCGCGAGCTGCAGGTTACGCCAGTCATTGAGTGCGTCGAAGATGCGGATCAGGCCCGTGCCTGAGCGAACGGCCTCCTTGATGAAGGCGATGACCAGGTCATCAGGGAAGGGCTGGTACGCGAACAGGTTCTGTCCCCTGAGCAGAGTCCTGAGCTTGTGCGGTGCGCGGACCACGTCGTGGAAGGCATCAAGTCGCTCCCAGGGATCCTCATTGAGGTACCGGACGCAACTGTCGAGGATAGCGCCTCCCCATACCTCGATGGTGACGAACCCCGCATCGCGGATCAGGGGCAGGACGCTCAACGCCTGCGCCGTGGTCATTCGCGTGGCAGCAAGGCTCTGTTGGCCATCCCTCAACGTGAGATCAGCGAACCCGACAGTCCTCACAGTGGCTTCTCGCACCCCCGTATGCCTAGTGTAGGGTGTGCGACCTGCCTGTAAAGGGATAGGTATCCCGGATATTGGGGCAAGGCTTCACGCAGGAGATACAGGTACGGCGATCATGGCCAGTAGCTACCTACGCCGCCGGCAGGACGTCAATGGGCCACGGCGTCACACCGAGCTGCCCTCTGTTACACCAGCCGGCTGACTGGTCAGCAGCGGCGCGAAGTCACCGCCGATCTCCATACCTGCATATAGCCCAGTGCCGGCGAAAACCACTCTGCGGCCGTTCCGAGCCGAAAACACCACGTCCACGGTGGCGCTCAGCGTCTCAGGCACCGGGCGTGCCATGTCCACCTTACTGGGACCGCGAAGTGCACCCGTGTCGGCGCGATGCCCCACGATCTCGAGTCGGTAGAGGCCATCCTGCAGTACCCACGTGACAGCTTCGTCGGTCACGGCCAGGTGCGTTGTGGTCGCGCCTGTATAGGTGGCAAACCGGTAAAGCGTGCCATTGAGGAACAGTCCAACAATGAAACCCGGGAAGGTGCGCCTGACCCACGGGATCATCGCGATGGAGGCGGTCAGACAGGTGCCCGGCTGTCCGAAGTGATTGGTCTGCATCCAGACCCAACCGCTGGGAAAGGCCTGTCCCCAATCCTTCTCGATGTAGCCCCGTCCCCCAGCGAAATCCACCGTATTGCTCTCAATGGATAGGGTGCCGCTCAGGGCGTGGTCAAGACTCAGGACGCCGTGGTAGCACTCCATCCGCGGGATCCAGGCGAACCAGCCCATGATGCCCGGCGATGTTAGCGTGACGGGCCACGGCTTCGGGTTGATGGTACGGATCTCTCCTCGGATGGGCAGGTTGCTCTTGCTGAGATCCAGGGTCATCCCATCCCAGGTGAACCTGTTGGGACCGACGCGCACATCCAGAGTCTGCTCGTCTGCCGAGAAGGCTTCCACCGGATAACGCTTGTAGAGTGTTCGGCCTGTGACGCCGTCCAGCACCTGGACGAAGCTGTGCGGTCCGCCGTCGGCCGTCCCGAGAGAGATGCCGGGGATGACGGCATAACGGTGGCGTTCGGTCGGATCCACTATCTTGAAGTACCAGCCTTCGAAATAGGGTGGCCTGCGACCGCGTCCATGATACCCTTCCGGGTGCAGCCGGCTATTGATCACGTCGATCATTCCTGCAACTCCTTGCCACGGGCGCCGCTGCCCGCAACCCAAACGCATGAAGCAGGTCAAAGAGCAGCAGAAAGCCGCCCTGCGCGAAAATGCCCCACCCACTTCCGCGCCAGAAGCTGTCGAGGCGCCCCTTCGTGGCAGTCAGAACGAGCCCCCCCGCACAATAGCCAACGTCGAGCCCCGCGTTGATCCACAGGATGCGTCGGAGCGTGCTCCGCTCCCGGTGTTGGCGATCGGGCCTATGGGCATCGGGCGCACCGGCCCTGCTGCGCACGACCTTGATGCTGAGCCATGCAATGGCCGTATCGATCAGGCCCCAACCGGCAGCCTGTGAGCCAAAGCCTCGCCAGAATCTGTCAGCAAAGCTGCTCAGTGCCGCACCAATGGCGAAGCTTAGGATGCCCCATCGAAGCAAGCGTTGACCGAGCTTCTCCTGAGCCTGCCAGATGTCCATACCTACTGTATTCACGAGTTGCCTCCAGCGGTCTGCTGAACTCCACCATTCCACGAAGTGCTGAGTCACACGTCTACCATCGACGAGCTAAGGGATCAAGGGCCAGAACAGTGGTACCAGGAGGATGCTGACGACGTAGATAATGATGGTGAGGAGTGCCCCGACTCTCGTGAAGTCGAGAAACTTGTAGTGACCCGGCCCGTAGACGATCAGGCACGCGGGTTCCAATGGTGTGATGAACGAGCAGCTCGCGCTAACGGCGACCATAACCGCAAAGGTCCTCGGATTGAGACCGAGATGCGAGGCCGTCTGGACCGCAATCGGTAGCACGAGCACTGCGGCGGCCTGGTTGGACATAGGCTGGGTAAGCAGCATCGTCAGGAAGAAGAAGACTGACAGGAGGACGATGGGCTGGTTGAGGCCCTGCAGCCGGATCACCTGCTCCGCAAGGAACCTCGCCGTGCCGGTGTGTTCCATCGCAACACCCAGTGCCAGCATGCAGCCGACGACGATCAGAGCTTGCCACTGCACTTGGTGGTAGGCCTCGTCAGGCGTGATACACCGTGTAACGAAGACGCCGAGCGTACCCAGTGTAACAGCGATCGGCAAACTCACGATCTCGAGCGTGGCAAGCAGTAGCGCCCCAAGGAAGATGGCAACGGAGATCGGAGCGCGGCGTTGGTTGGCCCTGGTCCGCTCGATCATACCCAACGTGTAGAAGTGATCGGAGTCGAGCGCAGCGATGCTGGTATGGGGTCCCTGCACGAGAAGCTCATCACCAGGACGCAGGCGGACCTGACTCAACTTGCTGAATAGATCCTTCTCACGCCGGTGCAATCCCAGTACCTGAAGACCATACCGCTGGCGGAACTGCAGGGTCTTGAGTGTGCGGCCCGACACCGGCGATCCCGGGAGGATAACGACCTCGGCGAGCTGAAGGTCCTCCGTCTGCAGGCGCGGATCGGAGAGCTTCACCTCGGCTTTCAGATCGAGCCCCGTGAGATCCTTGATCCTGAGCACATCAGAGCGGTCGCCCTTGACAAGTAGTTCATCGCCTTCCTGGAGCTGAAGCTGAGGCCTGGGCACCAGGTATCGGTTGTTATCTCGGACGATACGCACAACCGTCAGATCGAGATCGCGGCCGAGGCTGGATTCAGCCAGGGTTCGGCCAGTGAGCGGCGATCCTGGCGCAACGACGGCCTCTGCCAAGTATGGGCGGATTGCAAAGGTGCTTTCACTGGGGCCACCATCGCGCACGGGAATGAGCCGGTTCCCGATGAACTGCATGTATAGGAGACCGGTTACGGCGATAGGAAGGCCGACCAGCGCCAACTCGAACATCCGCAGCGGGTCCAGCCCGTACTCAACCATAAGCCCACTTATCAGGACGTTGGTGGAAGAGGCGACCAGCGAGATGGAGCTGCCAAGGATCGCCGCAAAGGCGAGAGGCATCAGGAGCCTCGAACGTGGGGTTCCAGTGCGGCGGCTGAGCTCGAGGACGATCGGTAGGAACAGAGCAGCCGTGGCTGTGTTGCTGACGAAGCCACTAAGGAGCGTGACAATGGCCATAGTGGCGAGTGGCAGATGGTGCAGGTGACGGTCCAGTGCGTAGAGCAGATTGCGCCCGGCCAAGTCAATGACCCCGGTTCGAGTGACGGCGGCGGTCATGACCAGGAGGCCGAAGATCATCACCGCAGTGTCGCTTCCGAAGCCTGCGAAGGTCTCCCCCGGCGGGATGAGGCCTGTCAAACTGAGCGTTACCAGTAGGCCCAGGGCGATGATATCAGCTCGGAACTGATCGATTGAGAATAGCACGACTGCTGCGATGATGATGAGGATGAGCAGTCCGATCTGGATTGTCATTGTCAGCTCCCCTGAAGGCTGGTGTAGGCGCTATTGGCAGCCTGTGTCGGACGCATCTCTTCGGTGCATGATCCTGGCCTATGGTCGAAGTGGAAACAGGGCTATCTAGGCTAAGTGTCGCCAGGGAAAGGCCGCTGACAACCGGTTGTCACCCTACCAGGTGCAGGAGCTCGACAAGCACTGGGATGATGATGGCGGTTACGATGCCGTTGAGGCCCATCCCAAGCCCGGAGAATGCCCCTGTCTCCTCGTCGATTTGGAACGCGCGAGCCGTGCCGATCCCATGGGCGGCGAGGCCCATAGCGAACCCGCGGGCACTGGCATCCTTGATGTGTAGCAAGTCCAAGACGGGTATGCCGCCCACCGCGCCGATAATGCCAGTGAGGATGACGAGCACCGCGGTAAGAGACGGCTGACCACCGATCTTCTCAGCAATGCCCATGGCGATGGGCGTCGTGACCGACTTGGGCGCCAGCGAGAGAAGTGCAGTGTCCGAGGCTCCGAGGAGCTTTCCCAGGCCGATAGCGCTCAGGGAGGCTGCCAAGGCGCCGACGACGAGCGCTCCGGCGATCGGGCCAAGCAGGCTCTTGAGCCGGTTGAGACGGTGGTAGAGGGGAACCGCCAGGGCCACCGTCGCCGGACCCAGCAGAAAGTGGATAAGGCTGGTCGCTTCGGCATATCCGTCGTAGGGTGTCTGGGTGACGAGAAGGATGGCTGTCATCACGACGATCGAGACCAGCACCGGGTTCAGCCAAGCGCTCCGGGTGCGGGTATGGAGCGCCTGGGCTGCCTGATACACAAGAAGCGTGACCGTAAGCCACAGCAGTGGCCCGTAGAGGAGCGCGCTCCAGGCCGTCGGATTAGGTCGCATCGTGGGGCTCCCTGGGATGGCCAACTGCGGCGAGGGTCTGCATCGTCACCGCCGTGACGCCGATGGTAAGGAGGGTGCTGCCGACCAACGCTGCAGCTATGGGCAGCCACTCCTGCCGAATCAGGGCAAGGTAGGCAACAATGCCCGTGCCTGCGGGCACGAACAGCAGCGATAGCATGCTGAGCAGTCCACTCGATGCTCGTTCGAGGCCTTCGGGTACCCTGGTCCTCACCAGCAATACGAGGAAGAGCAACAGCATCCCGATCACTGGCCCGGGAATGGGGATGCCGGTGAGGGTGGCGATGAGGTCGCCAGCGAGCTGAAAGACAAGCAGAAGTGCCAGGCCACCGACCATGAGTTCATTCCTCCGAAAAGAGAACTGCTGTGTTGATGCTCGGAAGAGTCAAAAGCTTGCGGAAAAGCTTTGGGCGCCCCAATAGGTCATGCAGGCGACGATGCGGATTCAGCGTGCCAGAGGCGGCGCATCTCCTCGCTGGTACGCAGCAGATCATCAAGCCTGCCCTGGGCATCAACTCTGCCGTTCTTGAGGACGAGGATGGTATCGGCGCGACGTAGGGCAACGCGGCGGGTGGAGACGGCAAGGCACGTCACGTCGGGGCGTTCGAATACCCTCTCCCATAGGGCTTGCTCGGTCTCGACATCCAGAGCACTTGAGAGGTCGTCGAAGACGAGCAGCTCGGGGTCGCGCACAAACATCCTGGCTGCCGCTGTGCGCTGAATCTGGCCTCCAGACAGCTTAACGCCTTTGGGGCCGACTTTGGTCCCAAGTCCTTCATCGAACTCGCCAACATCGTAGTCCAGGACCGCCATGCGGATAGCCGCGGCTATGTCGCCCTCAGAGCGGTTGAGTCCCATGAGGATATTGTCGCGCAGTGAGTCGCTGAACAGACGGGGGACTTGCGCCGTGTAAGCGCACCGGGGCGGAGTGAACCAGTTCCCTGCATCTTCGACCGGTGTGTCGTTCCAATAGATCTCGCCGCTGTCTCTGGGAAGCAGTCCCAGGAGCACTCGGAGCAGTGTTGTCTTGCCTGAGCCGATGCGCCCGGTGACAACCGTAAGGGTACCGGGTCGTAGGCGCAACGAAACGTCCTCGATGCCGTTGGCGCTGTTCGGGTACCGGTAACTGAGTCGCTTCACTTCCAGGATGTCCAGGCGATCGTCTGCCGTCTTCTCTGGGTAGATGACCTCTGGGAGCTTGCCGTCCATGTAGACGGGGCCAGCCTCGGTCAACGCTTCGGGTGGGGCTCCCTCCATTAGCCGGCTCATCCGCTCGACGGACACGCCGATCTGTTTGTACCGCGCGACGAGCAGCCCCGAGAAGGTTGTGAGCTCACTGATGCCCCCAAGCATGAAGACGAATAGCGAGAAGTCCCCGACGGAAAAGGATCCACGCACCATCGACCGACCGGCGAGGATCAGGATGACGCCCGTTCCCAGGTCGACGGCGTTTCTGAACAGCGAGCCAAGGATCGTGTTGAAGAGCCTCTCCCTGACGACGACCTGGCGACGCGCGTTGTTGATCTCGTCGAAGTGATCCAGGACGCTGTTCTCGGCTGTGGCGACCTTGACAGCCTGGACCGCGCCGAAGAACTCGCCGATGAAACCGGTCACGATGCCCGAGGCCTTCCGGCTGGCCCGCCGGTACTGCTCGATGCGCTTGGTTGTGCTGCTTGCCAGAACCCCAACGAAGATGAGCGGTAGGACTGATACAAGGGTGATCGGGACGTTGATCGCGAGCATCGCAATGAGCGCGACCACGGCGAATGCGATCATCCCGAGGATGTCGTTCATCCACAGCGCGAACAACGAGATCTCGAAGACATCGCCGCGGAAACGGCTTATGGCCTCGCCCGGGGAATCGGGCAGTGCTGAGGCGCCGGGGCGCCTCAGGATGTGGGCCAAGAGGTTCCTGCGCAAGAGCGTCATCGTGTGCACGAAGAAGGGGACGTTGCTGGAGATCAGTCCATACATACCAAGAACGCGCCCAAGCTCGCATGCCACAAGGAACGCAACCAACGTCCAGATGTCCCACCGTGCTGTTGCCTGGTTCGACAGAAGGTCGAAGAACGCCTTCATGATGAAGCCCGGGATCTGCCAGAACGCGATCAGGACCATCATCGCCACGAAGTTGAGCAGGAAGAGTTTCCAGCGAAACCGGATCATGTCCAGGACGACGCGCCAGGTGGGCAGTGATGCGATCACCTCTCTGTCATCTGGCATTTCAGCCATGGGTTGCCTCCAGGATTCGGGCGCGCGCACCGAAGCGCAAGGTGCTATAGCTGACGACGCTGCAGTGGCGTGAGGCGGTGGTTGTGAGACTGAAGATCGTCACGCCAGTACCTCCTCCAGACCCGTCTGAAGCAGGTGCGAGAAGCGTGATTCGGGGTCAGAGATCAGGGCCGTGCGGCGACCATGCTCGGCGACACTCCCTTTCTCCAGAATCATGATCTCGTCGGCTCTATGGACGGTACCCAGTCGGTGGGCGATGATGATCGCCGTTCGGTCCCGCAGGAGCTTGTCGACTGCACGCTCAATCAAGTCTTCCGTGGCAGGGTCCAGCCGTGAGGAGGCCTCGTCCAGGATCACCAGGCCGGGATCGCGCAGGAACACACGTGTGAAAGCCAGGAGCTGCGCTTCTCCCGCAGAAAGGCCGCGCCCACCAGTCTCGAGCTGGGTGTTGAGCCCCTGGGGCAGCGAGCCGTACCACTCGGCGAGCTCCAGCTCTTCGATGACGGCCTGGATCTGCTCGTCTGATATGGTGCGGTCGAAGAAGGTCAGGTTGTCGCGTACGGAAGCCTGGAAGAGCTGCACATCCTGAGTCACAAGGGCCACCCGCCTACGCAAGTGGTCCATCTTGGGCTGGCGAATGTCCACACCGCTCAGGCTGATGGCCCCCGCCTTGGGATCAAATAGCCTGAATACGAGGCGTGCCATCGTTGTCTTGCCGCTGCCGGTGCGGCCCAGGAGGCCCAGGATGGCTCCCGGCGCCAACTCGAAACCAATGTCCTCCAGAACCGGCTCCTCATCGATATAGGAGAATGACACGTGGTCAAAAGTCAGCGCGAGAGGCCCCGTCACGATATCGGCTCCTGGTCCATCCTCGAGCTTGCTCTTGATCCGGCGCAGATCCGAGAGGCGTTCGGTAGCCGCTCCGACATTCTGGAGGCTCTCGGCTTGCTGAGTCAGCTCGCGTATGGGGCGCCCCAGCAGATTGACATAGTGCACGATGAGGTAAACGGTGCCGATGGTGATGAGGTTCTCGCGGTAGAGGTAGAAGCCACCGAGGACGGCCAGCGCATTGCCGATCAACCCCATGGCGCCCCCTACGATGCGCACGACCATAAACATCCGTTCACGCCGCCGCCAGTGCCCAAGGCCCTCGTACTGGAGCTTGTAGAGGCCGCGAAGCACGAAGTCCACGGCACCAGAGGAGCGGATGTCCTCGGTCCCGGCAAGACGTTCCTCAAGGTATCCGAAGAGCTCAGCTACGTTCTGTCTGAAAGCCTTCTGATGCGGTACCGCCAGCCCGCGAACGGCATATAGGGAAACGAGCGCTACGATCGAGAAGATCAGGATGGCGACACCGAGCCGCCAGTCTTCGAGAAACAGCGCCACAACAATGCCTACCAGCAAGATCAGGTTTCCGACAACGCGGATCACGAGCTGGGAGAAGAAGTTGGCAAGCTCGGAGACATCGCCGTCGATGCGTTCGATGAGCTCGCCAGGGCTTGTATCGCCGTGGAAGCCCATGTCGAGATTGAGGCAGTGACGGGCGAGCTCTGCGCGTAGAGCGTTGGTCGCAGTCCAGGCAACATTCTCACCGAAGTATGCTGCCCCAATGGTGACGATCTGTTGGAGCACTGCAACTGCGATGAAGGCCAGCGCTGACGCGATGAGGATCTCGGCTGCGGCGCCGGACTGCGTGTCGTCAATGAAGCGCCGCATAATCCGCGGGTTGAAGACCTGAAGTCCGATGCTCCCCAGGAGTAGGGCGGTCAGGATCGCGAAACGGCCCTTCTGGGGCCTGATGTGGCGCGCCAGGAGATCCCAGTACTCGCGGAGAGGCATTTTCATCCGTGTACCTCGTTGCATGAACGCATGTTGGAGCGCCCCAGCACTTTATGGCCTTTCCTGTGATTGTCAATGTGAGGCGCCGCAGGCTGGCGCATGGGGTCTCGCCGCCATAGCCGCCGAATCTTGACAAACAAGGCCCACTATGGTATACTATAACTACTTTGAGGAGTGACGTTCGCACGATGAGCAAAGCTCCAAGAAGTAAGGGAGTCCCGAGTAATTGGATGACGACCCTGGCAGTGCCGGACCCTAAGAGATCGACCAATAGGCTTCGCTAAGAGTCCAGAGCGACTTTGAAGCTATCGGAAGACGACAAAGGGAAAGGTTGTCTCAAAGCGATAGAGCATCTATGACCGACCGAAACGGCCACGAGCAGTATGGTGGCAAAGACGGAGAAGTCAGAGACGGAACAGTCGATGGTGCTGAGCTGAGAGACAGACTGAGTAGGCAGGCCCAAGCTTCACCAAACTGGCGGAGTTGAGGAAATCCCGCCAGATGAGGGAGGCGATAGGAAGGCTGAAAGGACTCCGGGGAAGACAGAGGGTTACTTGGGACCCCTTCTTTTTTGCGGTATCTGGGCGCGCTACCGTGAGTTCGGTGCGCGCCCTGTGTTGTGTATGGTTCGGCTACACCCGCTCCAGGCCATTGCGAAAGACCTCGGGCTTGAGCTGTCCAACAAAGGGAAGATTGCGGTAGCGCCCTCTGTAGTCCAGTCCGTAACCAACAACGAGGCGATCGGGCAGGTCGAAGCCCTTGTACCTGATAGGGATGTCGATCAGGCGCCGGTCTGGCCGATCAAATAACACGCAGACATCCAGGCTTGCCGGCTCGCGCACGCGTAGGTTTCTGAGCAGATAGTTGAGGGTTAGCCCCGTATCGATGATATCCTCGACGAATAGCACGTGGCGCCCGGTGATGGGCAGACTCAGATCCTTCTCGAGGCGCACAACTCCTTGGTCGCGCGCCTCGGCAGAATAGCTAGCTACCGCCATGAAGTCCAATTCCAACGGGATCGTGATAGCGCGCAGTAGGTCCGCCACAAAGGGGACGACGCCCTTGAGAACGCCAACGAGGAGCGGCTCGAGGCCAGCGTAATCATCCGAGATGGATCTACCGATCGTGAGTACACGTTTGTGGATCTCCTCCGCCGGGATGAGGACCTCACTGATCCCCACGGCTAGCTCACCATAGGCCTCGAGAGGATACCAGTCCGCGCCGATGCGCGCCACCGGTGGTGTATTGCCGCTCATTGCGCTTCTGTACCCAGGATGTCCCTGGCCTGCTCGTCTATGCCATACCTGATCATGAGATTGCGTATGTTCTGTCGTTTGAGAAGCTTGATGTTCACTTCCGGGTAGCGCTCCCTCAGCCGCTGGATCTTGTGATTCTTGATACGAATGAGCTTGGGGCGTAACGTCGTGAGCTCGATGAAGAGGTCTTGCTGCGGCAAGTAGAAGTCCGGCGAGAAGGCCTCGACGACGTTGCCTTGCGCATCCTCCTGCAGCACGAAGGTACGAGGCTCATACTGCCATTCGATACCGTAGTAGTCCAGGATGCGGGCAAACTCCTGTTCCGAGGGGTGTGAGAAAGCCGGGTGGCTCTCACCGGGGACGTTCAAGTAGCTCTGTCCTTTCATGGCCGTGAAGGGACTGATGTTGGGACCACGCCTGGACTAGCACGTCCGCGGCGGCTGCGACGGTTAGGCCGCGCGTGTTCAGGACCAGGTCGTACAGACCAATGTCGTTGAGGTTGACGTGGTAGTAGCGCCGAAGGTAGGACCGCCTCGCCCGGTCGCTTGCGGACACCTGTGCTCGCGCGGCAGCCAGGGGGATGCTTTGTGCAGCAGCGACACGCTCAATCCGCAGCGCCAGGGGCGCGACAACCCTGACGTGTAGCACGTCGCGGCAATCCTGAAGGATCACTTGCCCGCCGCGGCCCACGAGAACCACGTCACCCTCCGCCGCTTGCTCCAACATGACCTGACGCACGCCACGGTGATAAGCTTGTCGCTGTCTGAAGGAGGGCTTCAGGCCGAGTAGGTCCAGATCGTCGAGCGCGGCCAAGGCCATCTCCGGTGTTCCTGAACGCGCGGCTGCTTCATTGATGACTTCGTACCCCATAACGCGATAGCCCAACGACTCGGCCACGCTGCGAGCTATCGCCGTGCCAAGACTGCCCATTTCCCGTGAGATGGTGATTGCTGGCATCGCCACCCTCCGTGAGGTTGTCTGCACTGACGGTCTACTCGGATTATAACACACGCAACCAGTTTTCGTTGAGCCGGCGCCAGGCGGGATAGTGAGGTCCTCAGGCGCGTGTACAATGTGGGTTGTCGAGGGCTGGTCTACAGGCGAAAGGTGGTGGCGTGTGACACACTTGCCGGACTCCGACGATGTCAGTCCGCAGGTAGCGGCAGAGGGCTCGCGCGCAGTCGCAACGCGTAAGCAGCGGATTCTCCGATATGCTGCGCTGGCCCTTGCGTTGATCATCACCGTGGCGGTCTACCTGATGCGCGACCGGCTGCAGGAGGTGGCGAACTACGGGTACCTTGGGATCTTCCTGATCAGCATTCTCGGGAACGCAACGATTGTCCTGCCTGTCCCGACGTTCCTGACTGCATTTCTGGGCGGCGGTGTGTTCAATCCCGTGCTCGTCGGGGTCGTTTCCGCTGCCGGTGCGACGATTGGGGAGCTGACGGGATATCTTGCGGGAATGGGCGGGCAGGCGATCGTCGAGAACCGCGCCATGTACGAGCGGTTCAGTCGTTGGATGGAGCGCTACGGTCTCTTCGCGCTCTTCGTGTTGGCCGCGATTCCTAACCCGTTCTTCGATGTAGCCGGCATCATCGCAGGCATGTCACGCATACGGGTTACCACCTATCTAGGGGTGACTTGGGCCGGAAAGATCGTCAAGTTCGTATTGATCGCTTTGCTTGGAGCTGGCTCGATGGGTCTATTCGAGACGTTTGGTCTGGAGGGCGCGGGTAGCTGAGCAGTGTATACGGCGAGAGATGGACAGCGGCGGCACTGTCTGTACCATAGTGCCGCCGCTTGTGCTCTTGGGAGTAGCGATGTGCGTGTATTACACTACTGAGGTCAGCCAACCGTGGCGATCCGGCGCATCGCCGGAGACGATATCGAAGAACGCGGTCTGCAATGCCTCGGTGATGGGACCGCGACGCCCGGCACCGACCTGGATGCGATCAACTGACCGTATGGGTGTGACCTCCGCAGCTGTGCCGGTGAAAAAGAGCTCATCGGCGACATAGAGCATCTCGCGCGGGATGAACTCCTCCTTGACGGTGTATCCCAGGTCGCCGGCGAGGGTCATGACGCACTGGCGCGTGATGCCGCGCAGAATGCTGGAGGCGAGTGGAGGGGTCAGGATAACGTTGTCGCGGATGAGGAAGATATTCTCGCCGCTGCCCTCGCTGACGAAGCCGTTCGAGTCCATCGCAATGCCTTCCTCGTAACCGTTCTCCAGTGCTTCCATCTTGATGAGCTGGGAGTTGATGTACTGGCCGCCGATCTTGGCGTTGGCAGGAAAGGTGTTGTGAGCCATACGTCCCCACGAGCTCACGCATACGTCAACGCCCTGCTCGATGGCTTCAGGCCCAAGGTAACGTCCCATAGAGATCGTCATCACGCCGACGTGGACCGGGCAGGGACGCGGGTCGACACCAATGGTGCCGGAGCCACGGAAGACCAGCGGGCGAACGTAGGCCGAAGCGAGCTCATTGGCCCGAACGGTGTCGAGACAGGCCTGCTCGATCGCGGCTGCCGTGTAGCCGACGTCCATGCGATAGACCTTGCAGGAGTCGAAGAGCCGACGGATATGGTCGGTCAGGCAGAAGATCGACGGTGTGCCCTTGACATCATAGGCACGGATGCCCTCAAAGACGCTGGACCCATAGTGCAGGGCGTGGACGGAGAGGTGGACGTTGGCTTGGTCCCAGGGGATCAGTCGGCCGTCCAGCCAAATCTTCTCGGTGGGCTCAATGGCCATAGACTCGTACTCCTTCTGTTTACATCAACCTGGATGGGATGTGATCACCTAAGTATGGCGCCCTCACTGGCCGAAGTCACGTGCGCAGCGTAGCGGGCAAGGTACCCCGACTGAATCCTAGGGGTGGGGGGCGACCAGTGCGCACGGCGACGCTCCAGCTCAGCCTCCGCGACGTGGAGCGTTAGCGCTCGTCTCTGTACGTCGATCTCGATCAGGTCTCCCTCCTGGACAAGGGCGATCGGCCCCCCGCCTGCGGCCTCTGGCGAGACGTGACCAATGGCCGCGCCGCGGGTAGCCCCTGAGAACCGACCATCGGTGATGAGAGCCACGTTCGTATCCAATCCCATACCGGCAATGGCCGATGTGGGCATCAGCATTTCTCGCATTCCGGGTCCGCCTCGCGGACCTTCGTAGCGGATGACGATGACGTCGCCGGGTTTGATCCCACCGCCAAGGATGGCTGCCAGCGCGACTTCCTCACCGTCGAAGACCCGAGCTGGGCCCGTATGATGCATCATCTCGGGTGCCACCGCGGCTGCCTTCACGACGCCTCCGTCGGGCGCCAGGTTGCCCTTGAGGATGGCCAACCCACCGTTGGCGCTATGTGGGCTAGCGAGTGGACGAATCACCGCCGTGTGTTGGTTGACCGGACGCACATTCTGAGCGGTGGATTTCCCGGTCACAGTTGGAAGATCCCCACGGATCAGGCCCTTCTCCAGGAGAAGGCCCATCACTGCGGGGA
This sequence comes from Anaerolineae bacterium, assembly GCA_025454475.1. Lineage (GTDB taxonomy): Bacteria > Chloroflexota > Anaerolineae > B4-G1 > SLSP01 > PWVB01. Next base: position 7,882 of record JALOOJ010000051.1, on the reverse strand, counting down.
TTCCGCCGGCCTCGTCGAGGTCCTGCATATGGTGGGGCCCTGAAGGTCTTAACTTGACTAGGTACGGCGTACGATCGCTGATGACGTTATAGAGATCCAGGGGCAACTTCACTCCGGCATCGTGGGCGATGGCAGGCAGGTGGAGCACAGTGTTGGTCGAGCCACCGATCGCCATATCGGTGGCGATCGCGTTCTCGAAGGCGGCCAGCGTCATTATGTCCCGGGGTCGGACGTTGTTCGCCACGAGGCTCAGTATCTGCATACCCGCGTGTTTGGCCAGGCGCACCCGTGCGGCGGTTACGGCAGGGATAGTGCCGTTCCCTGGCAATCCCATGCCCAGCGCTTCGGTGAGGCAGTTCATCGTGTTAGCCGTGAACAGGCCCGAGCATGAGCCACACCCGGGACAGGCGGCGAACTCCAGCTCACAGACCTCGTCTTCGGTCATCTTGCCAGCCTGATAGCGGCCCACTGCCTCAAAAACCGTGTTGAGATCTATGTCGTTGCCGTCGAAGCGCCCTGCCATCATTGGGCCACCACTGACAAAGATCGAGGGCACGTTCACCCGGCCTGCGGCCATGAGCATGCCTGGCACGATCTTGTCACAGTTGGGGATGAATACGATGCCGTCGAAGGCGTGCCCGATGGCCATGGATTCGACCGAGTCGGCTATCAGCTCGCGGCTGGGAAGCGAGTAGTTCATCCCACTGTGGCCCATCGCGATGCCATCGCAGACGCCGATGACGTTGAACTCCAGAGGCGTGCCTCCGGCCGTGCGGACGCCGGCCTTGACCGCCTCGGCTATCTTGTTGAGGTGTATGTGGCCTGGCACGATCTCATTGTAAGCGTTCGCGATGCCGATGATGGGTCGATTAAGCTCCTCCGCAGTCAACCCATTGGCGTAGAAAAGGCTTCGGTGGGGTGCTCTCTCAAACCCCTTTTTCACACTATCGCTGCGCATGGTTCCCCCTGATGAGCTTATTGGTGGTCAGCGGCCGTCCGAGCCGGTTGCAGCCGGGCGGCTTCGGCTGCCTATAGGGCTGCCAAGACTTCGTCGCCCATCTTCGCCGTGCTGATGGGCGTAACGCCGGGGCCGGCGATATCGGGCGTACGGACGCCCGACGTCACGACTGCAGTCACCGCGGACTCGACGGCCTGTGCCTCCGCCTCCAATCCTAGGGAGTAGCGCAACAGGAGCGCCGCACTCAAGATCGTGGCCAGCGGATTCGCGATGCCCTTACCAGCTATGTCGGGCGCGCTGCCGTGGATTGGCTCATAGACGCCGTTGGTGCCTTCTCCAATGGAGGCCGAGGCAAGCATCCCCATAGAACCCGCCAGCATGGAGGCCTCGTCAGTCAGGATGTCACCAAACATATTCTCCATCACCAACACATCGAAATCCGCCGGGCGACGCATGAGATGCATCGCGGCGGAGTCAACTAGCATGTGATCGAGCGCAACGTCCGGGTACTCGTGGCCGATCTCGGTGACTACCCTGCGCCAGAGGCGCGACGATGCCAACACATTGGCCTTGTCCACCGATGTGAGCTTCCCGCGTCGAAGCCGGGCCAACTCGAAGGCCTTGCGTGCTATGCGGCGCACTTCGTCGGCACTGTAAAGCATCGTATCGAATGCGACCGGAGCCGCATCTGTCGCTTCCTGCCGGGGACCGAAGTAGATGCCACCGGTAAGCTCGCGTACGACGACGAGATCTACTCCCTGAAGCCGCTCAGGCTTTAGAGGAGATGCCTCTCGGAGCTCAGGGTAGATCCTCACGGGGCGTAGATTCGCATACAGCCCGAGTCCCTTGCGTAGGCCGAGGAGGCCTTGCTCCGGGCGGACCTGTGCCGAAGGGTCTGACCACTTTGGACCCCCGACAGCCCCAAGCAATACTGCGTCAGCCGCCTGGCATGCGGCGAGCGTAGCCTCGGGCAGTGGGTCTCCGGCGGCATCGATGGCGGCACCGCCAATAAGGCACTCCTGAAAGGTGAACGTGTGGCTATAGACGTGCCCGATCGCTTCGAGCACTTTAACCCCTTCGGCTACGACCTCGACGCCGATGCCGTCGCCGGGGAGGGTGACAATCGCTGCCTTCATAGGCTCTCCTTTGTGCAGTCTGCGGCCGTCAGCTGATTACCTCCAAAATGCCTACACGCGCTTGCGGCGCGATCAACCTCACAGAGTCGCGGAGTGCCTGCAAGTGGGCTTCTACTGCCTGCACTTCGATCCCCTCCGGTGCATAGACCGCGAATATCGCATTACGTGTCTCAGGTCGGAGCATCGTGCGCCGATCAGGCCCGTGTATGATGCTCGACAGAACACTCAGGGCATCGGATATGACCATGTCGCCTTTGGCGAGCACCTGCTGCTCACCGTTGATGCGCACGTATGACTCAGTGCCGTCTGCCACGCCAAGCGCTAGGGGTGGTGCCACGAGATCCAGATCGTGCCCCGCCGTAAGCAGGAGGTGGTCGAGCTCAGTCACGAACATCGCTTCGACCAGGGGCCTCGGAAGGCCGGGGGACTCATTGGCGATGGGACGTCCCTTCAGGGCCACTGACTCCAACTGCAATTGGACGTGGTAGGTCTTGCGGAACTGCTTGTAGTATGCAGCATAGGCACGGATCGTGGGCAGGGCTTTGATGCCGTCGCGGCCCTGACCCTCGAATCGCCGCCGAAGGGAGCTCTCAAGCCAGGCCTTTCGGTCATCGAGGGCTGCACAAGACCCCTGGTTGGCGACGTCGTGCAGCGTCAGAATCCCGACGCTTGCGCCCGGATAGGTGTCCCGCCAGGTTTGTGCGACCACTAGGCGTGTTGTCATGGGAGTGATGCCGCGGTGACTCACGGATGCCGGGCGACGGTGAGACCGTACTCAATCCCATCGGCGAGGGCTCGCCATGAAGCCTCGATGATGTTGGCTGATGCGCCGACCGTGCTCCACCGCCGCGTTCCGTTCTGCATATCCAGGAGCACCCGCGTGGTTGCCGCAGTTCCCGCATCGCTATCCAGGATGTGGACCTTGTAGTCGGCAAGCTCGAAGTCGGCAATGTGCGGGTATACGGGGACCAATGCCTTGCGCATGGCCTGATCCATGGCGTTGACTGGGCCGTTGCCCTCCGCCGCCGTATGATAGACCTTGTCGCCGACGCGCACTTTGACTGTTGCTTCAGCAAAGACGCCGCGCCCCTCACGGTGCTCGACGACAGCCATGAAGTCGATCAGCCTGAAGGGTGGCTCGTATCCTTCCCGGGAACGGATCAGCATCAACTCGACTGAAGCCTCAGCGCCCTCGAAGGTGAAGCCGCGGTACTCGAGGTCCTTGATCTGCTGCAGCACTGCGGGAATGCTGCCGAGTTCGTCAGTGCGTAAGCCCATCTCATCGGCCTTGCTAAGGAGATTGCCGCGCCCTGCCAGTTCAGAGATGACGACGCGGGATTCGTTGCCCACAAGCGCCGGGTCCACGTGCTGGTAACTGAGCAGATTGCGGCGCATCGCGGCGACGTGAATGCCACCTTTGTGGGCAAACGCGCTAAGCCCGACATAGGGAGCATGCCGATCCGGCGGTTGATTGGCTATTGAAGTGACGGCGCGGGCGGTATGCGTTAGGTGTTTGAGCTGGCCCTCGGGCAGGGCCGAGAGCCCCATTTTGAGCTCGAGGCTCGGGACGATCGTGCATAGGTCGGCATTGCCGCAGCGCTCGCCGTAACCGTTCATAGTACCTTGGACATGGGTAGCGCCGGCGCGCACAGCTGCCAGGGTGTTAGCTACAGCCACACCGCCATCGTTGTGTGCGTGGATGCCGAGACAGCTGGCTGGAAAGGCTTCCCGCACCTCGTGGACGATGCGCTCGATCTCCCAGGGCATCGAGCCCCCGTTCGTGTCGCACAGGCACAGCAGGTCTGCACCCCCATCCACAGCAGCCTGGAGCGTGGCACGGGCGTAGGGCGGATCGGCCTTGTAGCCATCGAAGAAGTGCTCGGCATCGTAGATGACTTCCTTGCTGCAAGCTTTGAGATAGGTGGCACTCTCGCGGATGATGCGCAAGTTCTCATCGAGCGTAGTGCGCAAGACATCCTCGACGTGAAGCGTCCAGCTCTTGCCCACAAGCGCGATGACCGGCGTCTGGGCATCCACCATGGCCCGGATATTGGGATCGTCCTGGGGCTGGCTGCCAACTCGGCACGTGCTGCCAAAGGCCGTGATCCGCGCATGGGTCAAGCCCAGGTCGCGGACACGTTCGAAGTAGGCGACGTCCTTGGGATTCGACCCGGGCCAACCTCCCTCGATGTAATCGACACCGAGCTTGTCCAGCAGACGCGTGATCTTGAGCTTGTCCTCAACTGACAAGGAAATACCCTCTGCCTGGGTGCCATCGCGCAGCGTCGTGTCGTAGAGCCGAACGCGGGGCACCGCAATGCCTTGTGTCTTCTCCATCGCGTCTCCCTCTGCTTCAGGCACGGCCTTGACCAAGCTTCGCCCGGGTGTAGGGCACCAGGCCACCTGCCTCGATGATCTTCATGATGAATGGTGGAAAAGGTGCGGTCTGGTAGACCAATCCCGATCTGTTGTTGGTGATCTGACCTGCCTGCAAGTCGACTGTGAGCATATCGCCGTTGGCGGCATCGTGCGCCGCTGCGGGGCAGACCAGGATCGGCAGACCCACGTTGATCGCGTTGCGGTAGAAGATGCGAGCAAAGCTGTCAGCAATAACACAGGAGACGCCGGCGCCCTTGATCGCCAGTGGAGCGTGCTCCCGCGAGGAACCGCACCCGAAGTTCACCCCCCCGACGATGATGTCGCCTGTCCTCACAGCGCCAGCAAAGCCCGGATCGACATCCTCCATGCAGTGTTGGGCCAACTCCTCCGGAGTGGACATATTAAGGTAGCGCGCAGGGATGATGGCGTCTGTGTCAATGTTGTCGCCGTACTTCCAGGCGCGGCCAGCGAGTACTGCGCGTAGTTCGGTCATCGTGTGACCTCCTCTGGATGGGCGATCCGACCCATGACGGCCGAAGCTGCGGCGACCGCCGGGCCGCTGAGGTAGACCTCGCTGTCGGGGTGTCCCATCCGGCCACGGAAGTTTCGGTTGGTGGTGCTGACGGACCGTTCGCCCGCCGCAAGGATACCCATATAGCCACCCAGACACGGGCCACAGGTAGGCGTGCTGACGACGGCTCCGGCCTCGATGAAGGTCTCGATCAAGCCTTCGCGGAGGGCGTCAAGGTAGACCTGCTGCGTCCCTGGGATAACGATGCAGCGGACGCCGTCGTGAACCTGCCGGCCCGACAGGATGCCTGCTGCGACGCGAAGGTCCTCCAGACGTCCGTTGGTACACGAGCCGATCACAGACTGGTCGATGACCACGTTGCCGACCTCACTGACCGGGCGGGCGTTTTCCGGCAGGTGCGGAAGGCTGACTTGGGGCTCGATCATGCTCGCATCGATCTCCACGACCTGAAGGTAGACCGCGTCCGGGTCCCCATGCAGGACGTGGTAGTCTCGCTTCGCTCTCCCCTCGACATAGGCTGTCGTCAGTCCATCCACCTCGAACAAACCAGCCTTGGCTCCAGCCTCGATCGCCATGTTGGCCATAGTGAAGCGTCCAGCCATGGAAAGTGCGTCGATCGCCGGTCCCGCGAACTCCATCGCGTGGTAGAGCGCACCACTGACGCCGATCAGGCCGATGGTGTACAGTATCAGATCCTTGCCGCCCACCCAGGGCTGCAATGCGCCGGTGTAGACGAAGCGGATGGTCTCAGGGACGCGCATCCAGATTTGGCCGGTTGCCATCGCGACCGCTATGTCGGTGGAGCCCATACCGGTGGCAAAGGCCCCCAATGCACCGTAGGTGCAGGTATGGGAATCCGCCCCGATGACAAGGTCGCCGGGAAGCACTAGTCCCTTCTCTGGAAGCAATACGTGCTCGATGCCCATTTTCCCGACATCGAAGTGATGAGGCAGCCCCTGCTCCTGAGCAAACCGGCGCATCATCGCGCACTGCTCGGCGCTCTTGATGTCCTTGTTGGGGGCAAAGTGATCCGCCACCATCACGACTTTCCCTGGGTCGAAAACGAGGTCCACGCCAAGCTTCTCGAACTCGCGCATAGCGATAGGAGCGGTGATATCGTTGGATAACACGACGTCAACAGCGACCTCGACAAGATCGCCGGGATTGACACCCCCGACGCCGGTGCCTCCGTCCTCTCGAGAGACGTGGCCTGCAATGATCTTCTCTGCTAGTGTATGTCGCACAGGAAACTCCACGCTACCTGGCGTTGCCCGAGGCAGTGCCAGCAGCATCTGTCCGGTCGCGTGCGCGCGGAGGCTGACTCAGTCCCTCGAAGTCCCACTTCACCGAACAATCGGCCGGCTGCGGAAATGATTCCCACTGCTTTTCCGGACGCTCATCATGCTGGCTATCAGTCTCGGCCAGTGCCCTATCCGGCTGGGCTGCAACGTTTCTGGTTTCCATCGCTAGTTCTCCTCTCTATCCTCAGAATCAGATCATGCCGCTCGGAATCGGGCCGCCGCTCGGAATCGGGCCGCTCGGAAACGGGCCACTCAGACGCGGGCCGCTCCCGTAGGTTGTTCCCGGACATGCTTTGCGTCGGTCCGCGCAGCAATCAGCTTGTTGAGTGCGAACATGTAGGCTCTGGCGCAGGCTACGATGATGTCGTTGTCCGCAGCGTGGCCACTGAAGATGGTGCGCACGCCTCCGTTGATCGGTTCATGCGCCCGGATGCGGATCGTCACGCGGCCGACCGCATCGACGCCCTCAGTGATCGCCTCAATCGAGAACTCAATCAGCTCGTTGGGTTCACCGATGACGCGGTTGATGGCCCGGTAGACGGCATCCACCGGCCCGGTGCCGTGGTCCGCATCGCAGAAGACCGTGCCAGGCGTTCCGACGCGCGTGATCTGAACGGTCGCCGTGGGGATGCTGTGGTCTCCGCACGAAACCTGCACGTGGTCGAGATGGTAGGACTCCTTGAAGTACACCTCGACCTCGTCGGAGACGATGGCCTCAAGGTCCCGCGTCTCGACGGTTTTCTTCTTGTCGGCAACCTCGAGGAAACGGCGGTAGACCTTCTCAAACTTTTCGTCGTCGAGTGTGTATCCCAGCTCTTCCAGCCGGTGGCGCAGGCCGTGGCGCCCGGACCTCGCGGATAGGATAATGGCCGAGTCGGGCACGCCAACATCCCTGGGGTTGATAATCTCGTACGTTGTGCGCTCCTTGAGCACCCCATCCTGGTGGATGCCTGACGAGTGGGCAAAGGCATTCGAGCCGATGATCGCCTTGTTGGGCTGGACTGGGATGCCAGTCAGGTTGCTTACCAGACGGCTGATGGGATAGAGCCGCGCCGCATCGATGGCGACGTCGATGCCGAAGAGATCACGGCGCGTCTTGATCGCCATGACGACCTCCTCAAGCGATGCGTTACCCGCTCGCTCGCCAATGCCGTTGACGGTGACCTCGACCTGTCGCGCGCCGTTGCGCACTGCCGCCAACGTATTCGCTGTGGCCATCCCGAGATCGTTGTGGCAGTGGACCGCGATCACGGCCTTGTCCACCCGGATCAGTGCGCCGAACTCTTCGGGCGACGTGTAGCCTGTCGTGTCCGGGATATTGATGACGGTGGCGCCGGCTGCGATGACGGCTTCGAGCACCCGATAGAGATACTCGGGATTCGATCGACCAGCGTCCTCCGTGTAGTACTGCACATCGTCCACGAATCGCCTGGCGTAGCGAACCGCCTCGACGCCCATCTCAAGCGCCCGCTCGTGCGTCGTGCGCAGCTTCTGAAGGACGTGGACGTCGGAGACCCCGAGGCCAGTGTGGATGCGTGGTCGAGCCGCGCCCTTGAGGGCCTCCGCGGCTGACTCG
>JALOOJ010000050.1 GCA_025454475.1 Anaerolineae bacterium | reverse complement strand
GCCTCCCTCGATCTGCGCCATGACCAGGTCGGGGTTGATTGCCTTGCCGACGTCGTATGCACTGGCGATCCTCAGGATCTCGATGGCGCCCGTCTCGGCATCCACCTCCAGCTCGACCGCTTGAGCACCCACGGTGTAGTGAACGACAGCGCGTGTACCCTGTCCGGTCTGTGGATCGAGCCCTGTCACGTACGTCGGCATGAACTTGCCCGATCCGACGATCGGGCCGCCTTGCCAGCCCTCGAAGTTCTCGTTGGGCAGACCATAGACGACCATCTTCTGCAGAGGCTGCTCGCGCTCGGAGCGATAGGACACGACCACGCCATCCCTGATATCGAGTTCTGACGGATCTTCGCCCCAGTAGCGAGCAACAATGTCGAGGATCTTGGCCCGTGCATCCTCAGCTGCAGCCTTCACGGCGTTGCCCATCGACCACGTGAGCCGACTGGCCACGGTCTGCCATTCGTACGGGCTGTACTTGGTGTCCACCGGGTTGGCCGATACCCTCACCCACTCGTAGGGGATCCCCATGGCCTCCGCCGCCATCTGGGCCACGACCGTGAAGGCGCCCTGCCCGATCTCCTGACCACCGACATATACGTTGAGTGTCGCGTCCTCGTTGAACCGCACAATCGCGGAACTTCCCGGATTCGGTGGCATCGCCGGGGCCTTCCACATGATGGCGATGCCTTTCCCGCGCATCTTCTTCGGATCGGGTGAACCGTCTCCGCTCTGCCAACCGATGGCGTCTGTCACCTTGTCGATGCAGGCGACCAGATCGACCTGTGGCATCGTCATTCCCGTGAGGATGGTATCGCCGGGGCGCACGCAGTTCCTGCGCCTGAAGTCGGCCGGGTCCATACCGATGCGCTCTGCCAACTGGTCCATGATCTGCTCGATGCCCCAATGGATTTCGGGCATGCCGAACCCGCGCATTGCGCTGCCGATCGGGTGGTTGGTGTAGACGCAGAGCGAATCGCCTGTGACGTTGGGCACGTCGTAGGGCCCAGTGCACGAATAGCCGGCGGCGCGCGCGATGTTCACGCCGTAGTCGTTATAGGCGCCACCTCCAAAGTAGTAGGTGACCTGCATCGCCAGGAGATTGCCGTCGGCGCCACAGCCGATCTTGTACTTCGCGACGAGGCTCTGGCGCACGTTGGTTGCGACGAACTCCTCCTCGCGCGTCATGCGCACCTTAACCGGATGGCCCTTCACCGCGCCCGCCATCAGCGCGACGTTGGCCTCAATCGAGATACCCGCCTTGCCGCCGAAACCGCCCCCGACATAGGGAGAGATGACGCGGATCTTGCCGTGCGGGATGCCAAGGCTGTTGGCCAGAAGGTCACGTTGAGCAAAGGGCGACTGCGAGGCGGCCCAGATTGTGATTTCGTCGGAGGCGTCCCACCGCGCGATCGCGACGTGCGGCTCAATAGGCGCATGCTGGATCTGCGGCAACGTGAAGGTGCCCTCGACGATCGCGGCGCACTGTGGCCAGGCTGCTTCAGTATCACCCTTGCGTAGCCGGAAGTGCTCAGAGACGTTGGTGCCCGGCTCCGGAAAGATGAAGTTGACCACCTCATAGCTGCCCAGATCGGGGTGGACCAGGGGAGCGTCAGCCTGTGCCGCGGCATACGGGTCGAAGACCGGTTCGAGCGGCTCATAGTCAACCTGGACGAGCTCGGCAGCGCGCGCCGCGATCTCCTCGCTGGTGGCAACCACGCCGGCGACCGACTCTCCCACATATCTGACGCGGTCGCAGGCGAAGATGAAGCGGTCTTTCAGGTAAAGCCCCAAGCGCATCGGGCTGTCCTGTCCCGTCACAACGGCCTTGACCCCGGACAGCGCCAAGGCCGCGCTCGTATCGATGTGTCTGATGAGGCCGTGGGCAATCGGGCTGTGCACCAGCTTGCCGTGAAGCAGACCCGGTCCGAAGGCCATATCGTCGGTGAACTGCGCCGCGCCCGTGACCTTCTCAAGGGCATCGACCCGTGGAACGCTCTTGCCAACCGGGTTGTTAGTCTGCACTGCCATCTGCGCACCTCCAAACAGGCAAGTCTGGCCAGTTATTCGGCGGCACCGTCTAGGGCTCGTCACAGCTTCCGGCGACATCCAGAATCGCCTCGATGATCCGCAAGTAGCCAGTGCAGCGGCATAGGTTCCCGACGAGCGCATCGCGGATCTGGTCTTCCGTGGGATTGGGGATGCGGTCGAGCAAGGCCTTGGATGACATCAGCATGCCTGGCGTGCAGAAGCCACACTGAACGGCGTTGTGCTCGATGAACGCTTCCTGGAGTGGGTGCAGCGTGCCGCCCTTGTTGAGGCTCTCGACCGTCTCGACGACGGCACCGTCGGCTTCCGGCGCCAGCACAAGGCACGAGTTCACCGGCAGCCCATTCAGGATGACCGTGCAGGCGCCGCACTCGCCGTTCTCGCAGCCTCGTTTGGGGCTCGTGATGCCCGTCTGCTCACGCAGCACCTGCAATAGCGTGTGGTGCGAGTGCACCGCCAGCGTATAGTGGTCGCCGTTAACGGTCAGTGAGATCTCGTGCAGCATGACTTCCTCCTTCCTGACGCGCCGGTCTCATGGTGTCGGCATCTGAGCCATCACCGCATGGATCGCGTGTCGCGTGAGGTTGATCACCATTGCCTGTCGGTACTCAAGTCCCGATCGGATATCACTGATGGGGCAGCAGCAGCCGTACGCCGATGCTGCCGCCCGGTCAATCGCCTCATCAGTCAGGCTCTCTGACAGGATGGCCTCAGACTCGGGTGAGCGTAGCGGGGTCGGCCCCACCGCTCCCAGCGCCAGGCGCCACCTGTAGCCCGCGTCTGTGCGCACTGCGAGGGCTGCGACGCTGACGATCGAAAGATCGCCGGCCTTGCGGCGGCTCAGCTTCTCGAAGTGCCCAATGGATCCCTCGGGCGGCTGCGGGATCGTGAGTCCAACGACGAGCTCGCCCCGGTGCAACGCGTTCTTTCTCGGGCCAGCGAAGAAGTCCGCGATCGCCACAGTTCGATCGCCGTCAGGTCCCTTGATACAGACAGCCGCCTCCAGCACGTACAGGGCTGGAGCAGTATCAGCAGCAGGCGAGGCGGTGCAGATGTTGCCACCGATCGTCGCGCGGTTGCGGACCTGCTCGTTGCCCATAGAGGCTGCCGCCATCGCGAGCACGCCCCAGCGGGAGCTCACGAGCTCCGACCTCGCCAGCTCGTTCATGCGGACTGCGGCGCCGACGTACAGGCCAGGCGGGACGCCCTCGCCGGATGTGAGTCGCCCATCCGTAGGCGTGAGCGCACGCATGTCGGGCAGATCCTTGATGTCCAGCACAACATCCGGTCGGAGGAGACCGTCGCGTATCCTGGGAATGAGGTCGGTGGCGCCAGCCACAGGGACGACGAGTTGGTCGGCCCCAGCTAGCCAGTGGAATGCTTCGCCATATGACGTTGGCCTGCAGTAGTTGAAGGCTCGCATAGCCTGACCCTCCGTTGCGCCAGCGCGTTTCCGTGCCCAGGCTCAGCCGACACGCCCGACATGATGACAGCCAGGCCACGGTGTGGCCCTGTCGATTGACCAGGGCCACACCGTGCGTGGAGCGGCTAGAACTCGATGTTATCCCGCTGTACCACGCCGAACTTCGACGGTGGCAGGATGATGAACAGCGCGTTCAGTAGGATGCCGACGATCGCAGCGAATACGATGGCTGGGATGCCGTCCGGGAAGATGCCCGGGATCTTGAACGGGAATAGCCCGTTCTCAAGCCCCAAGTTCCCACCGATGCCCAGGACGAGGATCACCGCGCCGATGGCGAGGTTCTTGGGATCGAAGAGGTTCACCTTCTCGCTCTGGATCAGCGCGATACCCTGCTTCCCGATCACGCCGAACAGGTAGATGGACAAGCCGCCAATCACGGCGACGGGGATCGTGTTCACCAGGGCCGCGAGTTTGCCGACGAAGGCGAGGACGATGGCCATCGCGCCCGCCGTCATGATCACGGCGACAGAGTAGTTGCGTGTGATCGCCATGAGTGAGTTGTTCTCACCATAGTTGGTGCCCGCACAGCCGCCCAACAGACCGGCGATCGCGTCGTTGCTGCCATCGGCGACCAGGTTCAGACCGATGAGCTTCTTGATCTCCGTAGGCTTCTTCTTGAGATCCTTGGCCAACTGGTCGATGTAGAGGCTCATCTGATACAGGTGCGCCGTGGATTCGGGGATGGTCGCGATTGCTATGAGAGCTACGCTGAGCGCCATACCCCAGGCTCGCGCATCGCCGAAGGCCGGGAGGGTGAAGCTTGGGAAGCGCAGCCACTTTGCATCGGCGAGGATCGAGAAGTCCACAATGCCGGCGATAAGGGACGCGATGTAGCCGACGATGGCGCCGAGAAGGATGGGCAGCATTCCCAGCAGTCCCTTGCCCTGCAGATAGACGGAGAAAGCAATGGTAGCAACCAAGGTGATGAAAGCGGCTCCCCAGTTCGCCGACGCCTCAGCCAACGCCGTGCCTGCCAGGGCGATGCCGATGATGATCGCAACGCTACCGGTCACGATGGGTGGCAGCACCTTGTCCAGGCGCGCTTTCCCGATGCGCTGGATGAGTAGGCCAAACAGGATGTTGAACAGACCCGTGAGCACGATCCCGACCTGGGCGATTCGTACGCCATCGGGGCAGTACACCATAGTAGGATCGTTGAAACAGGTACCGGCGTACTTGGCCATCACCGTGATGAACACCGTGATGTAGCTGAACGAGGATCCATAGTAGAGGGGGATCCGGCGCTTGGCGACCAGCAGCGCGATGATCGTCCCAAGACCCGACGTGAAGAGCGTTACACCCACGTCGAACTTCGTGAGGATCGCGACGAGCACCGTGGCTGGGAACATGGTGAGCACCTGCTGGAAACCCAAACTCAGCATGGCGCCGATGGGGGGCACATCCTCAGGCATGTACCCGACGACCGTTGGGGTCGGAGCAACCTTCTTTTTCTGAGCCATCTGTCTCCTCTCCTGCGAACCGCTGACTGGATTGTGGATGAGGCATTTTAACGGCCGGTGTCTTGAATCGTGTCTCTGGATCACCCCCCTTTCGAGTACCTAGACTTCGACTCAGGCGGCAGCGGGCTATCCCATCGGCTCGAGCTTCAGGCCGTAGACAGGCTCGCCGTACACATAGCGCACGGGCTCCCAGACTGGCCTGAGCTGCATACCGGTGTGAAGCTGATCGAGGGACTCGGCCTTGATCTGCCCCATCGACTTGATGCCGTTCCCGAACTGGGCGACACCAATGATCAGAAAGCGTTCGTCGAAGCCCCAGGGCAGGTTGAAGATCTGCGTATACGCGAGGAGGGTCGCGTTGCCCTCCGGCGCGATGGACTCGAACTCGCGGCCATGACACTGCAAGCACTGCTCGTGCCTGGGGTAGTGGATGCGACCACAGTGCTTGCACTTGTAGCCGGTGATCTGCAGGTTGCTCATGGGTGCCCCTTTCCTACGATGCCCGCCTGAGGACGAAGGCCAAGACGTTGTTCCCGAAGCCGCCGAAGTTCACCGTCAGTCCGACCTTGGCGTTCTTGACCTGGCGCTCCTTGGGGAGCTCGTGACGCAGTTGCCAGGTGATCTCGACCACCTGGGCCACACCGGTCGCACCGACGGGATGTCCGCGCGCCTTCAGCCCGCCCGAGACATTGATCGGGATCTTGCCCCCGAACCGGGTGAGGCCGGCGAGTGCCGCCTTGCTTCCCTCGCCCTTACCAAAGAACCCGACGTGCTCGCTCTCAGCGATCTCCAGAACGGTGAACGCATCGTGAAGCTCGGCGACGTCGACATCCGATGGCTTGAGTTTGGCGCGATCGAACGCCTGCTGGGCTGCCAGGCGGACCGCCTTGAGGTCGGTCGGGTCGTCGCGTTCCTGCAGTGTGTGGGTGTCGGTAGCCTGTCCGAATCCGGCAACGACGACCGGCTGTTTCTCTGTCAGCTCACGCGCCATCTCCAGAGGACACATCAACACAGCGGCGGCGCCATCGCTGACCGGGCACGCGTCGTAGAGACGGAGCGGATCGGCGACCAGCGGGTTATTGACCACTGAGTGCGGGCTGTCGAAGATCCCCTCCTTGGTGATCATCATCTCGACGTGCGCATAGGGGTTGAGGGCGCCCATTTCCTGGTTCTTTATGGCGACCGCCACTAGCGCCTCGGCGGTGAGCCCGTGTTGCTCCATATAGAGCCGAGTGAACATCCCCGCCATACCGGGCAGCGTGATGCCGTAGGGGTACTCGGACTCGGGGTGGGTGAGCGTCGCCACGAAATCGGTGGCGCGCCATCCGGTGACCTCGCGCATCTTCTCGCCGCCGGCGACGAGGACGACATCCGAGTAACCGGAGGCGATCGCCTGTACGCCGTTCTTGATAGCGGACGCGCCGGAAGCGGGGCCGTTCTCCACCAGATCCGCTGCCGCCGGAAGCAATGACAGCCGGTCCACGAGCGCGCTCGCGATGCCCGTCTGGTGTTGCAGAATGCCGCCCCCCATGTTGGCGACGTATACGGCATCCACCGCTTTGTCCCCGAGGTGGGCGTCATCCAGCGCCTTCATCGACGCATAGGCAAGCATGTCGATGAGGCTGTCCTGATCGCGCCGTCCGAAGGGGATCATCCCCACGCCGATTATCGCCACGTCTCTCATTGCCTACCTCCCCTTCAGACCCGCGATCTTCTCACGGATCATCGACTCATCTGCTGCGATGAGCTCCTGCTCGGCAACCGCCAGGAGCTCATCGGGGACGGGACGATCGCCAACCACGAGGCGCGGCTTGCTATCGAAGTAGAGCTGGCGCGTGAGCCGGTAGGCCGGTGCGCCACCCAGCTCATGGGGTATCGTCGTTGGCTCAAGCCCGTACTCGGTCATCCAGCGCCGGAACCCGATCGGGCTCTCGGCGACGATAAGCACCTCTTTCTGCCCGAGGAACTCGATGTGGTGCTCCATCTTCGCCGCGAATAGGTGGGCCCCGATGCGTAGGCCGCGGTCAATGGCGAGCGTGTGAAGGCTCATGCCGGTCTCGGCGGTGTACATACGGCTGTTGACCATGCCCACGAGAATCCCGTCGATCTGCCCGACTAAGCAAAACTCGTTCTGCACCCGGTAGTATTGCCAGGCGAGAAGCTCCGAATAGAGCCGGGCGCCCACGACGTTGTAGTAGTCTTTGTCGATGAAGAGCGTGGGGTGCACGACTCTGAGCAGTTTGGGCACGTCCGCGCGCGTGACCTCGCGCACGACCATCCGCTTTCCGTTGGCGAGGGTGATGACTTTGGCCGGGTAGGGTGCCTGCGGCGCCTCGGGGGGGCGCAGTACTGCCTCCAACTCCATATCGATGGCCATGCTAACTCCTCGCTTTCACCTGGTCATTCAACCGATCGACGTGACTTGGATCGTATGCATCGCCGAACTTCGTCCTAGGGAGTCCAGCCCGCTTGGCCATCAGGGCGTCATAGCGTTCATCATCCACGAATGCGACGCACCGGCCAATGCTCGATTCGCCATCCACGAACCGCCATGGAAAGAACCCGATCTGCACGCGTTGATTGAGCAGCAGATCGAGCTCGCCTCCGATGCACTCGGCGTGAATGATGCCGTCAGGGAACATCTCGATGTGCATGAGCTGGTACTTGCTGTCGTCGAACACCTCAGCCAGGCCCGCGCCGTATTTGCGCCTGAAGTGTGCCTCCGCCTGTCGCGCCTGTCGCGGCATCCAGTCACGGACTATGGTGTTCATCGGGTGGTCCGCGCTGCCACAGTCAACGCCGATCCAGCGCAGTTTCTTCTGTTTCGCCCAGAGTGCAAACTCCCGATCCGGGCCCGGGTGTTGGACCATGTAGCGGATCTCATTGGCTGTGGGCATGTCCCAGCCGAAGTGGTGGAAGCCTGTGTGTATGATCAGGATGTCGCCTGGCTTGACCTCCACCCGTTCCTCAATCATCTCCGATGTGTAGATGTCGTAGTCCGCCACCACGTCCGAAAGGTCGACCACGGCGGCGTCGTGGACGAGGAAGTCCATCTGCAGGTCGGCGATGTCCTTTCCGGCGGTGAAGAAGTGGATTTCGCCGTCGAGATGGGTGCCCAGGTGGTTGGAGTGGGTCACTACCTGGCCGTTCGCACCGTTGGGCGCGAGGCGTTTGAAGTACTTCACCTGGAGGGGTTCGTAGGTCGGCCACGGCGGCGTACCGATGCCCAGCGGTATTGTCAGATCTATCAGCTTCATTGCGTCACGACCTCCTGTTATATTGGCTACTCACATAGTGCTCGCAGCGCGGCGAAGGCCTGTTCGAAGCATGCGCGCGGTGCTCGCACCAGTCCTGCGCCGACCATACCGATGCCGGGATCCTTGTGGGCGATGCCGGTGTTGATCAGCGGCAGAACCCCGCTGAGCATGACTTTGCGGACATCGATACCGAGTGGCGTGCCCTGGAAGTCAAGGGCGGGTATGGTGAACGCTTCGTGCCGACCCGCCGTGATCTCCGCCATCTCTCGCGTCACGTTGAGCGCAAGCTTCGCCGTACCTCCGACAAAACGCACGATGGCAGGAGATGCCGCCATCGCGAAGCCCCCGATTCCCGCGGTCTCGGTGATGCTCGAGTCGCCAATGTCGGGATTGGCGTCGCTCGCAGAGAAGCCTGGCAGCCACATACCGTCGACGATCGGGGCGGGGGCCGTAAACCACTGCGCTGGGAGTGCCGCGACGCGAATGCCGAAGTCCGTGCCGTTGCGTGCCATCACGGTGACGAGCGAGCTGCCCTCGATGCCCTCAGCCGGCTCGAGCATTGACTTCGCAGCCGCCATTGAGAGGTTGAGGTAGAAGTGGTCGTTGCTGTCGATGAAGCGCAGCACACTCTCCGCGACGCGTTTGGTCGAGGTGCGGAGAAGGGCCGGCGCGAGCTGGCGGATGAGGAGTGAGGTGGCTGCGCGGTTGCGATTGTGGCCCTCATCGCCCATATGGAGCGCCTGGGCCGTGAGGCTCCGCAAGTCGATCGGACCGGTCTTGGCGATCGTCCTGCGCAGCGCCGGGTACAGGTCGTCGCGCATCCACCGCAGGTGGGCGAGCACATCGTCGCCATAGGCGCCGTAGCGCAGAACGCGCCCAAGCCCTT
The DNA here is from genome assembly GCA_025454475.1 of Anaerolineae bacterium. Taxonomy (GTDB): domain Bacteria; phylum Chloroflexota; class Anaerolineae; order B4-G1; family SLSP01; genus PWVB01. Next base: position 13,784 of record JALOOJ010000050.1, on the reverse strand, counting down.
CGTTCTGAGTCGCGAATGAGGTATTTCCAAAGGTCTCGTTTCGGATGACGAAGACCGGCATCGACGGCGACACGATTCCCGCCATTGGGCCTACGGTATGATGGTGATGGCAGGGCTCAAAGGCGATCGCCCCTGAGGCGGCCATCTCTGCGGCGCCCTCATAGGTGTCAGCCCAACCCTCATAGACGATGGCGCCCATAACAGCCCCACGCTGAGGGCCGCACATCCGCTCCCACGTGATGGGTGGCCCGGCGTGCAGGATCATCCTCGCGCCCATCCCCGGTACCACACGGCGGGCGAGGCCCATACCCACGAGCAGCGGACGGCCTCTGATGATGCGGCCCAGGGCCTCAGCATTGGCGGCGTCTATGTCGATGCCGCTCGCCGTTCGGGTGAGGGCAACGAAGCCGCTCAACGGAGGTCTCCAGTCCACTTGGACGACCTCAGCGCCCTGGCTCGCCAGGCTTTCGCGGAAGGCCTCTAGCCCGACATTGATCGCTCTGATCGGTTGGCGAAACAAGTCATTGATTGCCATAGGTCTCGTCTATCCGTTGTAGGAGGTAACCGGCGAGCCGCGTCGCCGCTGCGTTGGTCGGAAGGACGACAACCCCGACATCACGCAGGCGCGCTTCCTGGACCTTCAGGTTCTGGGGATCCTCATTCGTGCCGCAGACGTGCGCAATGAACACCACCGTCCGGCCCTCGACTGCGAGGAGCCCCTGTGCCTCGCGAATGGCCTCGGCGGCTGAGCCCGCCGGGTCCGGATGCACGCCATAGCCAAGCACGACGTCAAGATAGATGATTGCCGTCTCCGGATCGCGTGCCTCCTGGGCGATCCTTCGGTTCCGCAGGGTCGGGTCGAGCATGGGGTGGAGGCGGCCCTGGGTGAACTCGTCCTCGCCCAGATCGACGGCAGTGTGCCCCAGACTGACGGATGCGTCTGACAGCCTATCATCGTGATTCACGGGCGCATTCGAGTAGATCCTGTCGCCGGGGAGCATCCTGTGTAGGATGACCTGGGTCTCATAGCAGAATGTGCCGCCACTGAAGAGGCCCCTGAAGTACCGTTGTCCCTCACCAAGCGTCGCGCGCAGCTTGTACGCCTGGGATCTGAGGTCCTTGTTGCGCTTCTTGAGTGACTTCCGGACACCCTCCGGGTCGCCGCCGAGGGCGACCTCCGCGGCGATGGCGGCCGCAAGCTCCAACGTAGCCGCAGGGATCACACCCGGCGTAGCGATGTCCTTCTGCCTTGCGCCCAGGAAACATATGACGCAGGGCTTATGGCTTGCCAGCGCGCTCTCAAGCACGTGCTCAGCTACCTCTTTGGCCGGCGGCTTCGATATCAGGATGATCACGCGTGTGTCGGGGTCGATCTGCAGAGCCTTCAGGCTATCGACCATCATCATGCCGCCTACAGCCGCTGACAGGTCGCGCCCGCCTGTCCCGATGGCCTGCGTGATGCCCACGCCGCGCCGCGCGAGTTCGCACGTAACAGCCTGGAGCCCGGTACCGCTTGCGGCAACGATTCCGACGCCGCCGGGAGCCGGCGGGCTATGTGGCACCGCATTGGCGAAGCCAAGGGCGACGCCGTTGACGATCGCTGTGCCTGCGTCGGGCCCCATGACCAGAAGGCCCTTTTCCCTCGCGAGCGTCTTCAAGCGAATCTCGTCGGCGAGGGGGACGTTGTCGCTGAACAGGAAAACGTGCGTACCGCTCTCAAGGGCCTCAACAGCCACGTCGGCTGCAAAGTGACCGGCCACAGAGATGAGAGTCAGGTTAGCTTGGTCGAACCGTTTCGCCGCAGCGGCCACCGTGCGCGGCCTTACCTCGGGGGCATCGTCGCCGTCCTGCCGTGTGCCAGAGGCTCTCAACTCGGTTTCCGCATGGTCCAGCGCGGCCTCTGCTTGGTCCGCTGACTCGGCGCGAACGGTGAGGATGAGGTCATCTGGCGTCGCCGTGTCGCTAGCCGGCTCCAGCAGCTCGGCGTTCGTCAGGATGCCCTTGTTCGCAGGCGTGCCCATCACCACTGCGGCGTCAGCGACGCCGGGGAGCCGCAGCATGTCTTGAGCGATCTGGAGCAGTGTGACCGAATCGAAGTACTCACCCCGTCTGACACGTGTTTTGCAGATCAAAGTGGCCTCCTTAGCGCCTCGCAGCCCCGGACGAATCCGTGGAGCATTGCTACGCCTGACGTTGCCCCGACCGCCAGAATCCGCTGGGCCGCATTGCCAACGCCAGCCTGGTCAGGGCGCGAAAGGGCATCGAGAAGGTCGTGCCAGTCCGCGTTAACATGGCCTCGGCTTGCCGCTTCGAGGAACGCTCTGCTCAGCCGGGTTGTCCGTGGCGCCGCGGCAGCCGCGATGCGCCGTCCCAGATCCTCGAACCCCGGTCGACGCGCTGCCCAGAGCGAGAGGATAACACCCGCCAGCACATCGTCGCCCAAAGGGGTCAACCCGGGCCCTACGCCGGCAAGGTTACGCGCCGCCGCCTCGACGGACTCCGGTGCCTCACCCTTGATCGCGCTCAGCAGGTTCGTGATGGCCCGCGCGATGGCCTTGATGAAGTGCGCGTCGCGGCGGGCTTTCGTTCCTCGCAGAGCCGTCTCGGACACGCTGTGGAGGAAGCAAAGCCCGCTGTCCGTGATGCCAAGCGTGGCCCAGTTGGGGCTCGGGTCCCACACGGCAGTCTCGTGTGTGATGGAGATCCGCCAGGGGCCGCAGTGCAGGTCGGCCGCATCACTCCTCCACGCATTGCCCGGCTCTCGCGCCGGCAGTTGCGGCACGACAGCATGGAAGGGGCCGTTACCTATATCCGGCAGAACCAGGGCAATCACCGACTCCCCGACCAGGAGGTCGATGGTTCTTTCGAACCAGGCCAGCTCCCGGATTGATGGGATGGGTCCCCCGAGAGCGCTCAGTGCGTAGCTTGAGATGCTGCGGATGGGGATAGGGGGAAACAGTACGGGCCACCGCCTTGTTGCTGGTGGCCCGCAGGTGATAGCCCTGGAGTCGGGAGAGGTGAGCCGGTTGCGGATGACCATCTCCTGGGACGTGCGGGTAAGCGATGCGATGCTGTCTGGATCCGACGGGTCCATCCAGGCCAAGTGGGTTGGGGGGAGGAGCAGACCCGCCGGACGGTCCGTGTCGGCGAGCAAGGCGAAACCACCATCGTGGCACTGCGGGTAGGGGCGTGTGTTGTGCACTCTGCTCTTGCGCCATTCTGCGTGAAGGAGGCCAGGGAACACAGGTCACATATGGCTCGCTGCTCCGGATCACCTGCAACCCCATTGTAGTGAAGCCAGCTAGCTTTGTCAAGCATAGCCGGGATCCGGCCGGGAGTAGCGCGCTTGACTGTCATGCGGATGGCGCTACAATCGCGCCATGCCTCCAGATGACGTGGAATTCAGGTACCCCCGGCGCCGCCTGGTCCGGGCGGCAGTGCGACGGTTGTGCCACGCGATCCTGTCCGTGATCTCGGACTTCAGGGTCATTGATGGCACGAATTTCCCGCAGACTGGTCCTCTCCTGGTCGTAGGCAACCACTTCAGCTTCCTCGACCCTGTTGCCGTACTAGCAATATCGCCCTGGCCTATCGAGTTTGTTGGGGGGCTGCGGACACCTAATGCTCCCAGTGGCGTCGACGTGTTTCGACGGCTGTGGGGTTTCTACCCGGTCTACCGCGGCACTGGCTCGCAGCTTGCCTTTCGGGCAGCGCAGGCGATATTCGATCAGCGGGGAGTGTTGGGGATTTTCCCGGAGGGCTCGAGTGCCGTCGCGACGTTGCGCCCGCCCCGACCTGGCGCTGCCTTTATGGCGGCTAGGTCGCAAGTGCCGGTGCTCCCAATAGGCATAGATGGTTTGACCAACGTGTTTCCTGCACTCCGTCGAGCGAAACGTGCACGGGTCACAATCCGCATCGGAAAGCCCTGTGGCCCATTCTCAGCTACGGGACGCGGCCGCGGACGACGGGATCAGCTCGATGAGATCGGACACACCATCATGCGGCACATCGCCGAGTTGCTGCCCACTGAGCGGCAGGGGCACTATTCGCTGGATCCTGGGATTCGCGCCGCGGCCCAAGGCGTCGATGACTATCCCTGGGATGCGGAGCCCGAAGTGTAGGCGTACAAGGAGACGATGAGCCATGGATCGGCGTCCCGGTTGTCTGGTTGGCTTTCTGAAGCTAGCGGTGCTTGATGCGGTGTTCGATTGGCTGCAAGCGCGGTTTGGATTCGGCCGTGGGTGTTCTTGCACGGGTATGGGGTGCGGGGTCGTGTTGCTGATCCTGTTTGCCATTTTCGCCTGCTCGGTGGTCACCGGCACCGACTGGCTCAGGCTATGGTGACGTTGCAAGGAGCTGGATGAAAGATAGGCTGCCGCACCGTTGGGCGACCATTGTACTGGCTGGTCTCGTTGTGATGCTCGCGTCGCTTGCGAGCTGCCGGCGGGAGGTTCTTCCGCCGCCCCTAGACGCCTCAGTGACGGCAATCACTCCCGGTGCGGTAACAGTGCCCCGCGGCGCGGGCGGAGCCAACCCGGCTCCGGTGGGGCGTAGCACGCGCAGCTCGCTGCCCCCGACAGCTACGCCCACCCGCGTTCCACCCAGCTCCACCGCCACGCAGTACACGGTTCGCAGCGGCGACACACTCCTGCGCATCGCCATAGCGTACGGGACGACCGTCGAGTCCTTGATGCAGCTCAATGGCCTTGCGAATGCCGACGCACTCGCTGTCGGTCAGACGCTCAGTGTCTCGACTGAGGCTGAGCACAAAGGGCCTGGCACACACCTGCTTCCGGACAGCGAAGTGGTCTATGGGCCAGGGTATGCGGACTTCGACATCGAGGCCGAGATCTCACGGCACCCTGGGTTCCTGGGCCAATACTCGGAGGCGGTGAACGGGCGCGAGATGAGCGGTGCCGAGATCGTGATGTTGGCCTCGCAGCAGTACAGCGTGGGACCGCGGGTGCTGCTGGCGCTGCTGGAACTGCGGGGTGGGTGGCTGTCCAACCCGGCGCCGGGGCCCGCCCAGCAAGGCTACCCGCTTGGGTACGATCGGGCCGTCTACTGGAGCGGCCTCTACATGCAGCTCTGTCAGGCGGCCAATGCGTTGAACACGGGGTTCTACGGGTGGCTGCTTGACGACCTCTGGCTCATTCAGACTCAGGATGGTGCGTTCATCCAGTATTCGGCGGATCTGGATGCCGGCACGGCCGCGATCCAGAAGGTTGTGGCGGACACTGCCTCGAGCTTTGACGCGTTCGTTGCGGACCTGGGTCGCTTCTCAGAAGTCTACAGCGAGCTGTATGGAGACCCAGAGGATTATGCTGTTTCCCCGCTTCTGGCTGGCGCTACGGAAGCGCCGGAACTGCGCTTGCCATGGGCGGAGGACGAGACGTGGTACTACACGGGCGGGCCACACTCGGGGTGGGGGACTCTGGGCGCCCTATCGGCTGTGGACTTCGTCAGCGATGAGCGCAACATCGGGTGTGCAGTGAGCCAGCGCTGGGTTACCGCGGTGGCTGATGGGCTTATTGCGGTGAGCGACGGCGGCATGGTGCTGCAAGACCTGGATGGCGACGGGGATATCGGCACGGGCTGGGTCATCCTGTACATGCATATGGCGAGCAACGGTCGCGTGGAGGTGGGCGCCAAGGTGTCCGCTGGGGACCCGATCGGGCACCCGTCGTGTGAGGGGGGCGTGTCCGACGCCTCGCACTTGCATCTGGCCCGGCGCGTGAACGGCGTCTGGGTCGCCGCGGATGATCCTGCGTGGCCTATGGCGCTGTCAGGGTGGGTGCCCGAAGCCGGCGATGATCAATACGAGGGCCGGCTAGTCCGCGGCGACAAGGTGCTCACCGCCTGTGAGTGCTGGGAGACCGTCAACGGCGTCTCCCACTAGCGCGACCCGCCGCGGCCGTCTCAGTAGCATAGAAGCGGCGCCTGTGACTGGCCGCCGTTTTCCTGTGTTCTTCTCAGCGAGGCTGGGCCGCCTCGCTGACGTCAGCCGGCTCGCGTGGCTCGGTATCCAGAGCAATCCGGACGTCCACAGCCCAGGCGCCGGACCCCGCTTCGCCCACAATGAGCGGGTTTATGTCGAGCTCCGAGATGCATGGGAAGTCGTGGGCGAGCTGACCTACGCGCACTATCGCGTCGATTAGGCCGGTCAAATCGCCTGGGGCATTGCCTCGAACGCCCTTGATGATGCGCCCGGCCGCGGTCTCAGCTACCATCCCACGGGCATCATCGCTACTGAGGGGGGCGAGCCGGAACGCGGCGTCGCGCAGCACCTCGACGAGCGTGCCGCCCAGGCCTGCCATGACGATCGGGCCGAACTGCGGGTCAGACTGGACGCCGACGATCGCCTCGTACCCGCGCGGCGCCATCTCCTGCAGCATCACGCGCCAGTCGGATCGGTCACCTACCATCTGCGTATAGGCAGAGCGCACGGCCGATACGCTATCCAGGCCAAGCCTCACGCCACCGACATCGGCCTTGTGGATCACTCCGGGAGCGACGAGCTTCATCGCCAACGGGTATCCCAACGTCAGTGCCAGGGCCGCCGCTTCGTCCGCCGTCGCGGCGAAGCCCGACCCGGGCGTCCGTATTCCGTATGCTGCGGCGACGTCGCCCGACGCAACAGGATCCAGAAACCCGGCGCCGAACTCGTTCCAGCGCCGGCGCAGTATCTCGTAGACAGCCCGTGGATTCGCTCCGTCTACGGGCGAGGGGCCCGGCTCCTCACGCGCCCGGATCTGGGCGTACTCGTGCAGCCCGGCAAGCGCCCTGCTCGCGCGGTTCGGATCCTGGTAGACGGGGACGCCGGCCTGGTTCAGTGTGATGATGGATTCCGTGATGCTTTCCCCGCCCACCAAGCAGCAGACGACGGGCTTTGTCGAACGTCGCGCGGCGGCAACGACGCTTGCCACGACATCGGGCACGGGGGTGATGGCCTGTGGTACGAAGATCGCCATCAGCATGTCGACTCCCGGGTCCTGAAGCAGCACCTCGCCCGCCGACTCAAACATCGAAGCGGCGGGTCCTCCGAGCATATCGACCGGATTCGCGAGCTGGGCGCCCTTGGGAGTCATAGTTGCCAACTGATCAAGGGTCCCAGAAGTGAGATCGGCCATCGCAAGGCCATGGCGATCCAGCTCGTCTGCGGCCAATGCGGCTGGGCCACCTGCGTTGGTCAGGATGGCCACGCGGTTGCCAACGGGCAGCGGCTGGGTTGCGAGGGCGATGGCGATGTCGTTCTGCTCCTGAAGCGAGTGGACGACAAGCACCCCTGCGCGGTGGCAGGCAGCAAGGTAGGCCTGCTTGTTCCCCGCCAACGCGCCGGTGTGCGAGGCAACGGCGCGGGTCCCTGAGGTGGTGAGGCCTGCCTTGAGCATTACGATGGGCTTGCGTCGATAGACGCGAGCCGCGGCCTCGACGAACCGCCGCCCGTCGGGCAGACCTTCGGCGTAGACGCTGATCACGCGTGTGTGTGGATCATCCTGCATCATCGCGATCCCGTCAGCGATATCCACGTCGAGCTGATTCCCCAGGCTCGCGATCCGGCTGAACCCGACGCCTGTGGCGCGAGCCCAGTCTATGGTACCGCCACAGATGGCGCCCGAGTGGGAGACGAAGCCGATACCACCTGGCGAAGGCATCGCTGTGATGAAGGTTGTGTCCAGCGGGAGATGGGTATCCATCACGCCTACGCAGTTGGGGCCGATGAGGCGCATCTCATACGACTCAGCGATCTGTTTGAGCCGGAGCTCGAGTTCGGCGCCCTCAGGCCCGGCTTCGCGGAATCCACCCGTAATGACGATCGCCGCGTGCAGCCCGCGCTTCCCGCACTGGGTGAGTGCCTCAGGGACGAGCGGCGCCGGGATCATGATGACGGCAAGCTCAACGGGATCCGGCACACCCAGGATGCTCTGGTAGACCCTCAGGCCAAGGATCTCGCCACCACGCGGGTTGACGGGGTAGATAGGACGTGGGTAGCCTCCGTTCCGTAGGTTGCGGACCACGCCGTAGCTGAGCTTGCTGGGGTCGGCGCTCGCGCCGATCACGGCGACGCCATGCGGATCGAAGAAGAGATCGAGCAGTCCGGCCATCGTCACCTCGGCAGAATGATATCGTCTCGACCAGCCGATAATACCAACGCCGGGCAGATTGTCCAGCCACCGGCTTCAGGGCATGGGCACGACGCCACAGCATGCCGCACCCAAGGGCTCCGGAGAGCCCTAATGCGTGGAGACCGGTCCGGAGCTGGACGCGTACCGGCCTAGAGGCGGGCGCACCACACCTTGAAGCTGCGGTCCTCCTGGGCGAGCGTCACATAACGGAAGTGTTGCTCAAGCCATGGCCGGTAGTTGAGGAACGCGTTGGCGACGAGGTAGAGGCGTCCTGTGGGTCTCAGGACACGGGCTGACTCCTCGACAAAGAGCCTGGAGACAGAGTAGTCGACGCCGTGGCCCTTGTGGAACGGTGGGTTCGCGAGCACGACGTCAACGCTTGCGGGCGCCAGCGCTGAGGCGCCAATGCACAGGTGAACGGGTGTGCCGGGGAAGCCGTTTGCCGAGTGGGTCCTCTCTGCGCAGACCACGGCCCGCGCGGAGACGTCGGTGGCGATCACCTGTGCCCCACGGCGTAGCGCGGCAAGGCCCACAAGTCCAGTGCCGCAGCCAAGGTCGAGCGCAGTCTCACCCGCGTTGATATCCATGCTCTTGATCAACGCCGCTGTGCCCCCGTCTAGCCGGTCTGGCGCGAACACGCCATCACAGCTGCAGAGCATGGCTTGGTTCCCGTCCACTTCGACTGTGCACACGCGGAACGGAACATCGGGCATCGTGGGGGCCTGGCGACCGGGGTGATCGAAGGCGGCAAGGATTGCGTGGTAGCTGCCCTTGCGGCTGACGACGCCGGCAAGCCCAAACACACGCCGGGCTTCTGCCAGGGCGGCCTTGACTCCTTCGTTCTTCGCTCCCACGAGCGCTAGCGATCCTTCAGGCCTCAGAATCGATGCGCACGCCCCGATCAGCTGCGCCTGGACCTCACGACCGCGGGGAAGGTGCAGCAGGGCCAGGTCCGCGGACCCATGACGTAGGGCGCCGAAACCCCAGTCGACGTGCGACTCCGTCTCCCTGAGCGCATTCGCAGCTAGGGTAGCTGTGATCGATCGGGCCTCGGCAACGCTGTCGTTCCACGTGACGATTTTTGCCCCGGAACGAGCGGCCCAGACCGCCGTGAGCGTCGCGCCCGGTCCGGCGATGAAGACGTCACCGGACTCTAGACGCCCGATGCCGTCAAACAGAGCTGTATGGGCGGGACTGCAGCCGACCGTGCCCGGGTAGAGCACGAGCGCCACCGGGCCGCCTGGGATGTCGCAGGTCAGAGCCTCACCCGCGCCGATTGTGCTCATCCTATCGATGGATGCCGCATTTGTCATACAAACCTAGCCGAAAAGGGGTGGCCCGACACATTGACGCCTGCTATAATAGCACACTAGTGCCCATAGGGCTGCCATCGTTGGGAGATATGGAAGGAGACGCAGCAATGGTCAATGTGCAGGACTTCTGTCGCAAGCTCGCGGCTAACATAGAGTATGTGATCATCGGCAAGTCATCTGTGGTCCAGTTGGCCATTATCGGCCTGCTGAGCCGAGGTCACCTGCTGATTGAGGATGTGCCTGGCGTGGGGAAGACCATGCTGGCGAGGAGCATGTCGCGGTCGCTTGGGTGCAGTTTTGGGCGCCTCCAGTTCACACCTGACCTTCTTCCAAGCGATGTTACCGGGGTGTCGGTCTTCAACCAGGCCACCCGCGCGTTCGAGTTTCAGGCGGGCCCGATCATGTCTCAGGTTGTGCTCGTCGACGAGATCAACCGGGCCACGCCGAAGACCCAGTCGGCGCTACTGGAGGCGATGGAGGAACGACAGGTGACGGTCGACGGCGTAACACATGAACTGCCAGACCCTTTCATCGTGCTAGCGACCCAAAACCCGATTGAGTACGAAGGCACTTATTCCCTGCCCGAAGCCCAACTCGACCGGTTCCTGATGCGGGTCAGTCTTGGATATCCTGCACTGCGCGATGAGATCGAGGTGTTGGACCGCCAGCAGTATCATCATCCGGTGCTTGATCTTCAGCCGGTCGCTTCGGCCGAAGAGCTGATCGAAGCTCAGGAAGCGATCAAGTCGATTTTCGTGTCGCCATCGGTGAAGGAGTACATCGTGCGGCTAGTGCAGATGACGCGGCAGCACCCGGACGTGTATCTTGGCGCGAGCCCGCGAGGCAGCCTAACGCTCTACCGTACTGCGCAGGCGCGTGCTGCGATGCTCGGGCGCGAGTACGCCCTTCCCGATGATGTGAAGTTCGTTGCCCCCTTCGTCCTCGCCCACCGCATGATCATCAGCCCTGCGGCGCGACTGAGGAATGTCCAGCCGGAGCAGGTGCTTGGCGCGATCCTGGAGCAGGTGCCAATGCCGGAGGCGGAGAGACAACCGGCCGCGCGTGTGCGCGTGTGACGACTTGGCCATCGGCGTCCACCGAGGAGCGGCTGCTGTCCGCTGCTCCTTAGGCACCGGTTAAGGTAGCTAGATCGAGAGGTGATACGTGGCTAAGCGGAGAAGAGCCGACAGCCAGCAGCGGCCAGCGGTATCCCTGCGGATGTGGTTGGTGCCGCTCCTGGTCGTCGCGGTCGTTGTGACGCAGATCCTGGCGCCGTACCGAGGTTGGCGCATTCTGATCGTCGGCCTTGCGGGCGTGTTGGTGCTGAGCTGGCTCTGGGTGCGCTCGCTCGCAAGGGGTCTCGACCTGACGCGGCAGATGCGCTTCGGCTGGGCGCAGGTTGGCGACCGGCTTGTGGAACGTTTTACGATCTACAACAAGGGGTGGGCGCCAGCGGTCTGGGCGGAGGTGGATGACCAGTCCACGCTCCCAGAGTACTGGGTGAGCCGCGGAACCGGGATCGCCGCCCACGACGTGATCCGCTGGCACACCGAGGCCGTCTGCCTCAGGCGCGGCCTGTTCAACCTGGGGCCAACACGTCTGGTGTCGGGCGACCCCTTCGGGATCTTCTCGGTGGCACTGGATTACCCATCTACGCTGCCACTGCTGGTACTACCGCCGATTGTTCCTCTGCCCAGTATCGAGGTAGCCCCAGGTGGGCGCCAAGGCGAAGCGCGTCCCAGATCCAACCTCGTTGACCGCACTATCAGTGCCGCAACGGTGCGGGAGTATGCCCCCGGCGATAGCCGACGCTGGATCCATTGGCGGACCACGGCGCGCCACAACGAGCTGTTCGTACGGCAGTTTGAGAGTACGCCTGCCGGCGACTGGTGGATCCTCCTCGATATGGACCACCATGTCCAACTTGGCGAGGAACAGGACGCCACCGACGAACATGGGATCGTCCTGGCGGCCTCTCTCGCTGACCGGGGCGTTCGGTCACGTCACGCCGTGGGCATTGTAGCGCAAGGCGAGGACCTGGTGTGGATGGCACCGGCGGAAGGCGAGGGCCAGCGATGGGAGATCCTGCGCTCGCTGGCGCTGGTTACCCGTGGATCGCAGCCGTTGACTGAGGTGCTAGCCCGCGTCGCGCCAAATATCGGTAGCCGTGCTAGCTTGGTCCTTATCACGCCGTCGACCGATACGGCCTGGGTCGAGGCGCTCGTGGGGTTCGTGCGCCGCGGTGTGGTCCCCACGGTGATGCTTCTGGATCCGGAGTCGTTCGGAGGCGATGGATCGACGCGGGCGGTCAGGGGTGCATTGGCCAACCTTGGTGTCGCTTACTACGAGATCACGAAGGATCTGCTGGATCTGCCCGAGCTCCGACCCGGCCGTCGTGGTCAGACCGAGTGGCGCGTCTCGGGAACTGGTAAGGCGATTGCTGTGAGGCAGGACGAGAGCGTCGCGTGGAGGAGCCTGGCATGACATACGCAAGAGGCCGACGTCCAGGGTTACGGCCTGTGAAAGATAGGGGCGAGCGGACGCGATCGGTTCTGATCTGGGCTGTGTTGCTGGTTGTGGTGTTGAGTATGACCGCAGGGCTCAGCAACGCGGTGCGCAGCCTGCCATCGACCTTCGTGGTTGTGGTCGCATTCGTCGCCGTGGGTGTGGGGTGGGTGCTGGCTGCGCTTCCGATGCGTCCGCGGCTGGCGACCGTCCTGAGCCTCGTGTTTGGGCTCGAGTACCTCTTGCTGAGAGTTGGTTCGCTGGGGCGCAGCCTCGTCGCGATCGTGGAAGCTGGTTCGCGGCTCCTGTGGGAGGTGCTGACCTGGTACTGGACAGCTCTGACGCCCGACTGGATGCCCCTCGTGACCCTGTATGCTGAACTCTGGGGAGATCTGGGCGTTGTCCTGACTCGGACGTACCGATGGGTGGCTGGGCTGCTGGGCGGCAGTGACCGTTACGACGTTGTGGGTATGACACTTGTCTGGGGGCTTGGCGTGTGGCTCTTCAGCGCGTGGGCAGCTTTCGCCGTTCGTCGCTACAGGAAGCCGCTGTTAGCTGTGCTGCCCGGGGGATTACTGCTGAGTTTCGTTCTGTCTTACACGGGTACCAACCCCTACACGATGCTCCCTGTCCTCGGCGGCACGTTGGTGTTGATGGGGATGGTGGGGCAGGGGAATCGCGAGGACGGCTGGTCGTGGCGCGGAGTAGACTACTCGCAGGGGCTCTGGGGTGATGTGTCGCTGGCAGCCACCGGCATCTCGGTCGCCCTCGTCATAGCGGCAGCGATCGCACCCTCGGTATCCGTGCAGAAGATCGCGGACTGGGTGCGTGAGATGACCGACCGGGAAACGGAGACGCGGTCCGAGGCCGTCGCCGAAGGGTTGGGGCTCCAGCCGCGCCCGGAGCCGCGGGCATCGAGACCCATTGAGGCTGCGCTAACGACGAATCTGCCTCAGGAGCATCTGATTGGATCTGGTCCTGAGCTTTCGCGCCTGGTCGTGATGGTCGTCGAGACGGGCGAGCTACCACCGCTGCCTGAAGCATATATGGAGGATGCTCCCCCTCGGCACAACTGGCGCAGCCTCACATATGACCGCTACTTCGGCCAAGGCTGGGCGACCAGTGCGGTGGAGCCCCTTGCCTACGAGGCCGGCGCACCAGTGGCGGACCCTGACCAGCCCAACACGCGGGTCCTCCGGCAAACAGTACGCTTGGTCGGCAGCGGCAGCAGGGGCATCGTCTTCGTGGATGGTGCGTTGGTGTCTGTCGACCAGCCATTCGTCGTTGACTGGCGGACGAACGAGGAGATGTTCGCCGCCACCACGTTGTCCCGCGTCTACCGCGCCGACTCGCTGATGCAGGATGTGACGGAGGAGGAGCTTCGCGCGGCCACCATCGATTATCCTGAGTGGATCGTCAGTCGCTACCTGCAGTTGCCCGACACCGTGCCAGGGCGAGTGCTGGACTTGGCTCGAGACCTGACGGCCACGCAGCCCACGGGTTACGATCAGGCTGTCGCCATCGAGCAATACCTTCGCGAGTTCGAGTACACCCTTGATGTACCGAAGCCTGGCCTAAGCGACGACATCGCGGACTACTTTCTTTTCGAGTTGCAGAGGGGCTACTGCGACTACTACGCCACGTCGATGGTTGTTCTGGCGCGGGCAGTTGGGCTCCCGGCGCGGTTGGTTGTGGGGTTCGTGAGCGGGACTTACGATCCCGGTCAGGCCCGCTATGTCGTGACAGAGGCCGAGGCACATGCGTGGCCTGAGGTGTACTTCCCGGGCTACGGGTGGATTGAGTTCGAGCCGACTGGAGGTCGACCGCCAATTCAGCGCTC
>JALOOJ010000049.1 GCA_025454475.1 Anaerolineae bacterium | reverse complement strand
TTAGGGAAGCCGGGAGCACCGCGGTCCAAGAGGTCGCTTTCACGTTGGCCAACGGCATCGCCTATGTACAGGCTGCAGTGGATGCCGGGCTGGACGTTGACGACTTTGCACCGCGGCTATCCTTCTTCTTTAATGCGCACAGCAATTTCCTGGAGGAGGTGGCCAAATTCCGCGCCGCGCGGCGCCTTTGGGCGCGGGTCATGCGCGACCGATTTGGGGCCAAGGACGAGCAGTCGATGCGCCTTAGGTTCCACACACAGACCGCCGGTTCAACACTAACTGCTCAGCAGCCGATGAACAATGTCGCGCGCGTGACATTGCAGGCGTTGGCTGCCGTTCTCGGTGGAACACAGTCGCTGCACACCAACTCGATGGACGAAGCCCTCTGGCTGCCCACCGAGGAAAGTGTCCGCGTGGCTCTAAGAACGCAGCAGATCATCGCGCACGAGTCGGGAGTAGCCGATATCGTCGATCCACTGGCGGGATCCTACTACGTGGAGGCGCTGACCAATGAGATCGAGCGGCGAGCCGTCGCCTACGTCGCCACGATCGACGATTTGGGCGGGGCACCGGTAGCCGTTGAGCAGGGGTATATGCAGGCCGAGATCGCTGAGGCTGCATACCGGGCACAGGTGGCAATCGAGCGGGGTGAGCAGATCATAGTCGGCGTCAACGAGTACCAACTCGAGGAAGAGGTCCTCGACATCACGCAGCTCAAGGTTGATCCGGCTGTCGAGCATAGGCAGCGCGAGAGGTTGGCTGGGCTGCGCTCGCGGAGAGACAGCGTCCGGGCGTCGGCATTGCTCAGCATGGTTGAGACGGCCGCGCGCCAACCAGGGGCTCCGCTGATGCCTCTGTTCATCGAGGCGGTGGAAGCTGCGTGCACTTTGGGAGAGATCTGCGGTGTCCTCAGAACCGTGTGGGGCGAATACCAGCCCAAGATGACCCTCTGACGCAAGAGCAGGGGCGATGTAGCCCCTGCTCTGTCTAGGCATACAACCGCGGCTCTACTGCCCGATAGTTAGGAGCCGCCCATCGCTCCGACCGAACACTTCTGGGAAGTAGAACTCGCTGGCCGTGGCCGGAATGACGTGGAAGTCCCCCGGCAGCGTCGTGCGGAACGTGTAGCTGTACTCATAGGTGCCTGCCGCCTCGCTGCGGCTGTACCAGTGCCACCACCACCAGTACCGTGAGTCATCGCGCTCCAAGCGCGGACCCATCGCAAGCAAACTGGTCGTCGCCAGGCCGGTGTTTACGGCTTCGCCTCCCGCAGGCAGTGGATCCTCGACGACAACATAGTAGCGAACGCCTGTAGACGACGAACCCACGATCTTCAGCCTGGATGCTCTCGACCGGCAGGTACACCTGCAGATGCGCGGTGTAGTATAGCCGCCCCTCGCCGGGAGTCCGAGCTATTGTTAGGGCATTGGTCGCGTCGGCATTGAGCGTGGAGATCGGGGTTGTCACCTTGACGCTCTCGCGTATCGTCTCACGAGAGGCAGAAGCGCTGGCCTGCTGTACGTCGTTGAGGTACAGCGCGAAGTCGTAGTCGGCGTCGAGCTCGCCCGTTCCCGTCATCCAGTCGGTCAGTGCGATCAGCGCCCACGCCGTCTCTTGTGTGGTTTCCCAGACTCCAGCTCTGCGTGCGATCATCAGCCACCGAACAACGTTGGGTAGCAGCGCGTTGCCCGGATCGAGCTTGGTCAGTGTGTCCAGTACGATGGCCGTGGACCGGGTATCTGTGTTCATCGCCCACCAATCGTGGTGGGATTCCACCCAGTGGGCGCCTGAGGCGCTCAGGATGGCTGCGTTGTTGATGTCGGAGAGCAGTGTCTTGAGCCGGGCATCGTTGGGCGCCTGGGCCGCAGATGGCCTGAGCCAGATGGCCTGGGCCAGGTAGGCGCGGGCATAGGTGCTCAGCTTGTCCCGCTGATCATACAGCGCGTCGAGATCACTTTCGTCGACGACGTTCCCCTCCGCCAGCACGTAGAGCAGCCAGGCCTGGCGGTTCGCGTCCTGGTAGGTATCCAGGTCATGCAGCGGCTGGATCTGGGCCGCTACATAGGCGAGGCCCTTCTGCAAGACCTGCTGGTCAATCCTGAGATCGGCCTGGCGCGCTCTGAGCAGAGCGAACACGACGTAACCGCTGACGTAGGGATTGCTCTGCGGTTCCTGAGCCCGATGCCACCAACCCCATCCGCCGTCCGGATTCTGCTGGGCGTAGAGCTTGGCGAGGCCCTCGTCGAGAAGATCGGGAAGTCGCGCGGCGAGATCCGGCTGATCGATCCCTAGAGAGCTTAGTGCGTGATACGTGAGCACATTGGGCAGGAACCGGCTAACGGTTTGCTCGGTGCACTCATACTCGTAGTGTTCCAGATACCTCAGTCCGTCCTGCATTCCAGCAGCAAGGCTTGGGTCGAGCTGGACCGTGAGTTCGCCGCGGCGCTCATCCAGTACGGGCGGGAGCGCGATCGCTTCAGTCCGTGTGCCTCCGTCAGTAAGCTGACCTGCTGTCCCGACCGTGTCGGGTGCGCTGTAGCGGAGGACCAGTAGCGTGCCGTCGGGACCCGTCGTCAACCGTGGCCTGCTAGCATCGGAATAAGTCCCGGAGACGGCGCTGAAGATGAGATCCGTCTGCGTGACGTCATCGATCGTAACCCACCAGGTCACCTTCGACTCGCTGTGCGGGTTGATGGCGATCGTCTGCAGGCCAGGCGTCGCCGTATCGAGTACGAGCCCCTCAGCGGTAAGTCTGACCTCGACGTCGAGGGTACCGTCGGTGTTGTTGGACACGTTGGCGGCGAGCTGTGCCCGATCGGCAACGACGAAGAACCTGGGCGCAACTGGACGGACGAGTAGCGGCTTCGTGGCGACTACCTCCGCCTGTCCCTCGCCGACCAGCGTCTCGGCGGTCAGTCCAACGGACCGGGCGACCCAGGTCGTCAGGTTGTCCGGCAGTGTGACGGTCGCGGAGGCTTGCCCACGTGTATCGGTCAGCAGCCGGGCGGTCCAGTATGCGGTATCGGCAAAGTCGGAACGGATCTCCACGCCCTCTGGCAATGCCGCTCCGGCGCCCGTCGCGGCTGCAGGCATGGCCGTCGCCATCGGAGCTGGGGCCTCCATCGCAGGCATCTCGACAGATTCATCGCGCGCGCCCTGTCCATCGGCTGCGAGCTGGGCGATATCCAAATCCTCAGCAAGCTGCTGGAGGTAACGGTTCATCGAGAGGCTGAGGTCGCAGGCTGTGCTGACCTGGAGAATACGCCGACCATACAGACCACTCAGAATATCCTGGGTCCGGGGCATCAGGCTCAAGACCGCCTTGTCAACCAGGTCAAGGGACAGCTCTGCGCCGGATACGGGTTCTCCGTTGTGCCCGCGGGCCGTGAGGGTATATGTGACATCCTCGCCGGGCCCAGCTTGCGATCGATCTGTCTCGACAGTGACCTGCAACGTCTTCTGATCTGGGCTCACCTCCAGCGGGATCAAACCCATCTTGAGAGCTGCCGGATCGGCGCCTCGTGATTTGATCAGGACGACTGAGACGTAGATGTTCGGGATGTCCTCCTCGACGATGGGCAGCCGGTAGACGGCGCTATTGCTGTCCAGGCGTATCACCTCATATCGACGCACACCCTCGCGTTCTATCGTCACGAGGGCCACATGCGGCGTCTCGAAGGGTGAGGGGATGAGGATTTCGGCGGTGTCGCCCACCTGATACGTGGCTTTGTCGCTGATCAGCGTGATGCGATCGTGGTTGTCGCGCCGCCACGATACGTAGTCTTGCCCGGATACCCAGATGAAAAGAGAGGACCGTATCGCCTCGGTGGAAGGCGAGGGCAGTGCGGGCGTGGCGACCACGTGGTATGACCCCGCCTCCGGCATGACGAAGGCAGTAACTGCCTCGCCTAGGTTATCGGTTGTGACGGTCTTCTCCTCCACAAGAGTATCTTTGGTTTCCCAGGTCCACGTTCCGCCTCCGACATCGTTCTTCACGAAGGTGTTTATCCATTCGCGATGGTAGAGGCTGACTTGCAGCGATGTATCTGGGATTCGGTCGCCCAGCCAATCGACGGCGACTAGATCGATCTCAGCCGGTCTGCCCGCCTGGCTGACGTAGGAGCGAGCCTGGATGCCGATATAGTGCGGCCCTGGATGCACAATGACCGAACCTCGCCCGGCGATCTCCTGGTTATCAGGACCGGTTGCCGTGGCCTCGATGGTGATACGGCGAGCGCCCTTCTCCAGGGCAGCAGCGAGTGTCTCGCCTGCGACCGCAATGGCCAACCTACCCTCACGATCCGTCGTGCCCTGCCCACTCAGGATCGATCGCGGAGCCGGCGGCTCCCACCACCAACAGTCGAAGCACACATAGGGATCATCGACATCGCTGAACGTGTACGATCCGCCCCAAGACGGTGTGAAGGCAAAGGACTCGGAGAGGATGGTCCACTTGACATCCGTGTCCTTGAGCGGGCCGCCGAAGAAGTAGCTGAGGTTAGCGCTGACCCTAAGATCACTCCCGCGCTGTATTTCGTCCTGCTCGGGCACGACACTGACTTCGAATTCCGGCGCCCGGTACTCGGCCACAATGAAGAGTGCCTCGCTGTTCCACAGCGCGCCATCGGCGCCATCAAGCATAACCGAAATGCTGTACTGACCCAGCGCGGCATCCGACGCAAGGTCGAGGCTGCCGTCGAATGTGCCCAACGCGCTAAGCGGTAGCCGCCCGTTGTACAGCTCCTCGCCCATCATGTTCCGAACGATCACATTCACCTGACCAGGGTCAGGCAGGCTGTAGACAGCGTCGTTCTCGGACCGAAGCGTTCCCTTGAAGGCTACGGTTTGGCCGGGTCGGTAGATGGGGCGATCGGTGTAGATGTAGATCCGGCGCGTCTGAGCGGGCTCACCCTCACTCACGTTGAAGTCCCAAGGGCCGATCCCGCGACTCCAGTCAGACGACACGGCCGCGAATGGATTGTCGCTGTAGGCGATGAGCGTGCCGTGATTCCTCTGGAAGCTAAGGCGAGCCACACCATCGGAACCCGTCCGCGCTGTCTGGCGGCTACTGCCATCGACCTCGACGATGTTGAGCGCCAGACTCGGCACCGGCTGTCCATCAGCCAGGCTTGTGGCCCAGATCAGAATGTCCTCGACTCCGGTCTTCATCGTCAAACTGAGGTCCGACACGACAAGCATGTGGCGTTGGTTGCGCCAGTATGTGTCACGGTCCAGCTCCGGTGCGTCGAGCTCGAGCAGGTAGACACCAGGGCTCAGCCGGCCCCCATCGGACCCGCCGACGTCGATAGGGGTGTTTTCCTGTTTGTCCAACGGGGCCTCGAGGCGCACCTGCCATTCACGGATGAGCTGGGCAGAGGACGGCGGCGCTTCGTAGAGCCAGCGCCACGGCGACTCGTGAAGGGCAGTCACAGGCAACTGGAACAGCTTCAGGTCGATGAGCCGAAGGTTGAGATGCGAGAGCACGACACGGGCAGATGCGGCTGCGTCATACGTGCTGACTGCATCCGGAACCCGAAGCTGGTAGGTCGGTGACAGAGGATCAGTCCGGAAGCGTACGGTGCGGCCTCGCGGGATCGCGTTGCCATAGGGGTCGACAATCCCATTGGAGATCGTTACGACGTAGTCGGTCGAGGGTTGCGCCCCAAAGTAGAGTACGAAGGTGTTGTCATACCAGGAGTAGTAGGTATAGACTTGGGTCGGCGAGATCGGCGGCGTCATCGTGAGATTGGGCATTACGGAGCCCGGATCGATGACGGTGTTGAACACGATCCGGAACTCTGTGTGGGGTGAGGCGTGATCATCGCCATTGGCTGGATAAGTGGATACGATCTCCGGCAGCGGCACCGTGGTGAATGACCACGTGGTTGCTTCAGGCATACCTATGCCGCCTGCTGCCGACGTGATGCCGGCTCTCAGCCGAACCGTATACCGCGTGTCGAAGGCCAGGTCGCTCGAGGGGGTGAAGACGAGGGTGCTGCCGACTACGTCGAGCACGCCGCTGATCGGTGTGTTCAGGATGCCTGCAGCTGTCAGGCTAAATGCACTCTCGGCGGAGGCGAGGTCCACGGGCTGGTTGAACTGGACCGTGATGGCGGTCCGGATGTCGACAAGGGAGGCATCCTCTCCGGGCGTAACCCAGGTCACGCTAGGCGGTACTGTGGTAAAACGCCAGCGGTAATCGTCCTGGAGCACCGCGCCTGAGATATCGGTTAGGTCACCTGAGACCCTGATTTCATACTCGATGCCCCCGGCGAGCGGTGCTGCCGGAGTGAAGACATAGATCGACGTGTTGAGCCATTCTCCGGACCCCTCGACTGGTGGTTGGAATGACAGGGGGGCGGGCAGCGCCTCCATCTCGCGGAGCGTGGTTAGCGGAACAACAGGACGGTTGAAGATCACCGTGATGGCAGCGTCGGTCTCGACGCCAGTCGTGCCGTGCTCCGGGATCACCTGCGCCACCTGGAGGTAGCCGTCCGTGGAGAAGCGGAACGTGTAGGGTTCTTGGAGCGGCTCGCCCGTTTCGGCGGCGGCATCCTGAGTGAGGATCACGTCAAAGGCCGTGTCGCGTGGAAGCGGCTGCGCGGGCGTGAACTGCACTGTGTTGGTGCTGGACCACGACAGCGTTCCCGCGATGACATCGGTCGTCCCGGCGCGCTCGACGCGCAGCGCTTTGCTCACTGCCTGCGTGTCCATCGGTTTGTCGAAGGTCAGTGCGATGACCCCATCAGGAGCCAGGGCTTGGCCGCGATTCGGGCTACGTTGCACGACGATGGGGGCTAACAGCTCCGGCGGCATGGGCGTGTAGGGTATAGCCGGACGGGGCGGAAGCGGCGTCTCGGTAACGCGTGGCGTTGGCGTGAGCGGGACGCGCGTATCGGTGGGGGGCGCGGTGGGTGGGGGAGTCTGCCCGCAAGCGACCAGCATCGTCGTCAGCAGCAGCCAGATGAGGCCGAACTGTTTTCTGCACATGGTGCCTCCCTGAGGGGACGAGAGTACTCCCTAGACGTCGGGCGACCGGACAATGTTCCCTATGGGGTGCGCCGGGTCGCTGCCAATGACTGGGGATCGAATCCTAGCCGACCTAGACGGCGTGCTTCGGTTCATTATAGACCTGCCTTGGCTCAGCGTGGGGCTGCATCGCAAGAGGTGTGTGGTAGAATCCTGGTGCAAGCACCGAACTCGGCTGTCTGTGACAGGAAGTAGGTCAAGGCATAGTGACAGACTCAGGTGTCCATCTTGTTCCAGCCAGTCGGTATCTGGCGCTGCTCGTTTTCGGCTTTGTGGTTCTGGCCGTAGCAGTGAGTATAAGAAATCCCCTCTTCGAGTCCTCGGATGAGATCCGCCACTATCGGTATGTACGCATCATAGCGACCGAGGGCCGCCTTCCGGTCCAGGGGAACGAGTCCGTGCGCTCCCAGAGTCACCATCCTCCGTTGTACTATGCGATCAGTGCTGCGCTGAGCGCCTGGATACCTAGCGCGCATGGCGGGGACTTTGACCAGCCCGGCAACCCTTTCTGGGGGTACCGTAGCTTCGCCACCGGCGTAGACAACAAGCTGCAGTACTGGCATGGCCCGGCAGAGCCTTTTCGCGAGGGGTATCTCGCGGCGCTTGTGCCGCGATGGGTGAACGTCCTGATTGGGAGCGCAACCGTGGTTGTCACGTATGCGCTGGCATGCCGCGTTCTGATGAGCCGGACGCCGACTGACAGGGCCGCGTTGGCCCTTGCGGCTGCAGCCATTGTGGCGTTCAACCCCCAGTTCATCTATCTGAGCGCTGCGATCAACAACGATATCGTCGCGGCACTCACCGGCGTGGGCATCGTTCTGGCGTGCGTGATGGTGCTGCAAGATGGTGCATCCTGGCGCTATTTGGTTTTCCTGGGCATGGTCTGCGGGCTGGGCTTGCTGGCCAAACTACAGGTGGGCGCCTTGGGGCCCGCTGTGGTGCTGGCGCTGGCCATCGCTGCGGTACGGGCCAGAGAACGCAAGCCCTGGCATCTCAGCTTACTGCGTAGTGTTGTGGTGGTCGGGGTCGTCACGTTACTGGTGAGTGGAGGATGGTTCTGGCGCAATCTGCATCTCTACGGGGAGCCCACGGGGCTGCGTGTGCAGCAGCAGCTCTGGGGCGGCAGGAATGTGGCTGACAACCTTTGGGCGATCTGGCAGGGCCTGCCACAGCTCTGGGCGAGCCTGTGGGGACAGTTTGGGTACGGGCAGATCCCGCTGCCGACATGGATGACGGCCGCGGTGGCGGCGGCCTGTGTCATCTGTCTGAGCGGGTTCGCCCGGAAGCGAGACGTGGGGCTGGGACTGGGGATTGCGAGTGTGTTGGCGGTAGCCATTGGTGTATCCGCGGGAGCGGTTGTCTACTACATCGCCGCTAACCCAGCCGGGGCTATGGGCCGCTTTCTGTTTCCAGTGCTGCCCGCCTTCGCGGTGCTTCTC
The DNA here is from genome assembly GCA_025454475.1 of Anaerolineae bacterium. GTDB lineage: Bacteria > Chloroflexota > Anaerolineae > B4-G1 > SLSP01 > PWVB01. The sequence goes on along the minus strand of JALOOJ010000049.1, from coordinate 15,842 downwards.
GTCGTGGGTCTCGCACAGTGGTTGAGGTGCCCTGCCTGGATCGGCAGGATCGTGATCGGCGCGATGCTTTGTTTCTCGCTCGTCGCCTTGTTCGGGTTCCTTTGGCCGGCGGTGAGCTATCCCTCCCGTGAGACGCATGGTCGAGCGGATCCGATACCTTTGGCACGCATCGGTGATACAGCCGAGGTCCTGAGCGTTACGGTGGATCAAGATGAGGCCATGGCCGGTGACCCGATCTTTGTGCATGTCACCTGGCGTCCCCTTCGGTGGACCGAGGAGCCGCTGGCTGTCTTCATACACCTGATGGATGAGGCGGACGCCGTCGCTGCCCAGCGTGACACCTGGCCTGGTCTCAGTCGCGCCGCCACCACGTCGTGGCGGGTCGGTGTACCCTTCGTCGACACCTACCGTGTTGACCTGCCAGAAACGCTGTACACTCCTAATGAGCTCACTGTCCACATTGGGCTCTATGGGAGCACCGCTGGGCGCTTGCCCATAGATATTGGTGCAGGCCCGGCAAGCGACAGTTGGGTGGTCGGGTCCATCCAGGTCTTGGCTTCGGAAGGCGAATGGCCGAACCCGATCGACATCAGTTTTGAAGATGAGGTTCGACTTGTGGGCTATGAGATTGCTCCACGAGCGCTTTCTCCTGGTGAGTCGTTCATATTGACGACTGTGTGGCGTGTCCCGACGCCGCCGGTGATGAACCTGCAGCTCTTCGCCCAGGTGTTCGACGCCCAGTGGCGAGTGTGGGGCAGCAGGGATGGCGGTCATCCCAACTGGGCTACCGGCACGGTGACCGACACGCGTCAGATCACGCTGCTCCCGGAAACACCGCCCGGCACATACCCGGTGAACGTTGGCGTGGTATCGGATCAGGGAAGGCTGGATGTGCTTGGGCCGGATGGGCGCCCATCGAACGACTTCGTATCTCTGGGACCGATTGGCGTCCGATGATTCGGCAGGCACGGATGCCAGACGACCCCTTGTGTTGGCTCATTTTCTTGAGGAGGCGCTATGGTAGCTCGAAGCAATGCATTCATAGGTGTTCACTTTGACCTTCACGCTGGTGAGGGCGACACGGTCCTGGGGACCGACGTCACCGAGGAGATGATTGCTGCTCTGCTTGAGCGGGTAAAACCAGATTATGTGCAACAGGACTGCAAGGGGCATCCTGGATACACGAGCTATCCGACTAAGGTCGGCTGGCCATCTCCCGGTATAGTCCAGGACGCGCTGGCGATATGGCGTCGGGTGACCAAGCGTTTTGGCGTGGGTCTCTATATCCACTACTCCGGTGTCATCGATCAGAAAGCAGTTGCGATGCACCCGGATTGGGCTGCTCGCACGCCGGAGGGGGACCTGGCGGCGAACGGCGCCACAAGCACGTTTGGGCCCTACGTCGACCGCTTGCTCATCCCGCAGCTCAAGGAGGCCTTCAGCGAATATGACCTCGATGGCGCGTGGATCGATGGAGAGTGCTGGGGCACGGTCGCGGACTACAGTCCGATGGCGCTCGAAGCCTGGACCGGGGCTACGGGATATCACGTAGCTCCGACGTCACCTGAGGAACCTCATTGGCACGAGTGGTTGGAGTTCCATAGAGAGCAGTTCGAGCGGTATCTGTCCCACTACCTGGACGAGCTCCACGCTTTCAGGCCGAATGTCGAGATCACCAGCAACTGGATGTACACGGGTTTTGCGCCGCGACCAATCCGGGCGCCCCTCGATTTCATCTCAGGGGACTATAGCGCTCAGGACTCGGTGAATACGGCCAGGTTCGAAGCGCGGTACATTACGAGTACCGGAATGCCCTGGGACTTGATGGCATGGGGATTCTCTTGGTGGGGTGACCGATCGACGCACCACCGCACCCACAAGCCTGCGGTCCAACTGCAGCAGGAGGCGGCCATTGTTCTGGCTCAGGGTGGGGGATTCCAGGTCTACTATCAGCCGACGCGCGCCGGTTGGTTCGATCCTCAGCTTGTCGGTGTACTTGGTGAGGTCGCGGACTTCTGCCGTGAACGACAGGCGGTTTCACATAAGACGGAGAGTGTACCGCAGGTGGCGCTGTTGCTGTCGGCGGTCGCCTTCTATGACAAGACGAACAGCGTGCTGCGCGCCTGGTCGGGAGAACACAAGGCAGTGCACGGTACGCTGCACGCACTGTTGGAGGGCGGGTACTCTGTGGATGTTCTGGCGGAACACCATATCGAGGGGCGGTTGACTGACTATCCTGTGATTGTGCTGCCCGAGATTCACAAGCTCAGCCCCGGGTTCCGGTCGTCGCTCGTCGACTATGTCCGGGCAGGTGGGTCTCTGCTAGTGATCGGCGCCGAGACGGCTCAGCTTTTCGCCGAGGAGTTGGGCGTGACCTTTGACGGCGCACCGGAGATGCGCAGCGACTGCCTTCTGGGAACTGGGCTGATGGGGATGTGCGAAGGCCTTTGGCAGAAGGTTCGGGGTGATGTCGGTGAGGTCGTGGGCTGGCGTTTCCCGACACTGGACCCTCGCAAGAACGGGGAGCCGGCTGCAACCGTCAGGGCACTGGGCGCAGGCAAGATCGGCGCAATCTACGGGCCCCTGGGAAGCGTCCACCTTGCCTATCATACACCACAGGTGCGCGACTTCCTGAAACACGTGATGCGACACCTGTTCCCTGAGCCCCTTGTCGAGGTGACGGGGCCCCCGTGTATCGACCTCGCCGTGCGCCGTCGTGATGATCGACTGTTGATACACTTGGTCAACACGGCGGGGATGCAGATCGGCGCAAGCTACACGATCCTCGACTTCGTGCCGCCTGTAGGCCCTGTGACGGTGACGGTACGACTGGCTGCTGCACCGGTATCGGTGTCCACAGTGCCTGCGTGTCAAGTGACGTCGAAGTGGAACGAGGGTGGGCTGTCGATTGTCTTGCCGGCGCTTGAGATCCATAGTGTTATCGATATTCAGCTAGCTATCTGAGGGAGGGCATCGATGTTGATTGGGATTTCGCCGCTGCTGAGTCCGGAGTTGCTGTCCGTGCTGTACCGCATGGGCCACGGGGATGAGATCGTGCTCGCCGATGCGCATTTCCCTGGTGAGAGCGTCAATCCCAGGGTGATTCGGGCCGATGGTCTAGACGTGGCCGGTCTTTTGGACGCGATTTTGCCTCTCTTTGCACTCGATAGTTACGTGGACAGCCCGCTGATGATGATGGCGCCTGTCCCAGGTGACACGCTTGACCCAACGGTAGAGGCCAGGTACCGAGCGGCTGTCGATCGCTATTGGCCCAAGACGCCGGGCATCGCGCGTATCGAGAGGTTCGCCTTCTATGCGCGGGCAAAGGGCGCATTTGCTGTGGTGATGACCGGCGAGACCGCGAAATACGGCAACATCATCCTCAAGAAAGGGGTAACGCCCCTGGGCCACTGAGGGAGCCACCGAGCACGCTTCTGAGCAGGCTTCTGAGCCCTTGATCCTTCACCACCTTATGTTAAAATCACAGGCGTGGAACCACGTGTTGTCTTTATGGGAACGCCTGAGTATGCGCTTCCTTCTCTAGAGAGGCTTGTCGAGCGTTACTCTGTGGTGGGCGTCGTCACGCAGCCGGATCGACCCGCTGGGCGCGGTAGGCGCGTGGAGATGTCGCCGGTCAAGGAGATGGCGCTAGCTGAAGGCATCCCGGTCTTCCAGCCTGCACGGCTGCGCAATGTGGAAGCTGTGGAACACATCCGTGCGTGGGCGCCAGACGTGATCGTGGTGGTTGCCTTTGGCCAGATTTTACCTGGCGCGGTGCTTGGGATTCCCCCGCACGGAGTCCTTAATGTACACGCGTCGCTGCTGCCTCGCTGGCGTGGCGCGTCGCCGATCCAGGGCGCTCTGCTCGCAGGCGATGCTGTTACCGGCGTGACGATCATGAAGCTCGATGAGGGCGTGGACACAGGTCCGATCCTGGCGATGCGGCAGATCCAGATCGGCCCTGAGGAATCCGCCGGCGACCTCGAACCACGCCTTGCTCGTTTAGGTGCCGATCTCCTAACAGAAGTCCTTCCAGCGTACCTGGGTGGAGCTTTGGTGCCATACGCGCAGCCCGTGGAGGGCGTGACGATGACGCGTCTTCTGCGGGCGTCACAGGCTATGCTTGATTGGTCTGCCTCGGCCGAGTCGCTTCACAACCAGGTGCGCGCGTTTTCTCCGACGCCAGGGGCATATACAATCTGGGATGGGCTGCGGGTCAAGGTGCTCAAGTCGACGGTCGCGCCGCGGGATGCTGCGATCGGCTTGGCTCCCGGGACGGTTCGGATGTGGCACGAGTTGCCGGTTGTCGCAACTGGGGAGGGGTGCCTTGCCCTTGTTGAGGTGCAAATCGCTGGAAAGCGACCAATGGATGGCGGCGCCTTTGTGCGCGGCAGGAGAGACTTCGTGGGGGCCACCTTGGGTACCCCGCAACCGGGCGAGAGCAGCACATAAACCGCCCGGTTGTCTTTCCAGTGAGTTCTCGTGAATCGCTCTGATTTTGTAGAAGATGGGTTAAGGAGGTTATATGTCTGGTCATAGCCATTGGCAAACGATTCGCCGTAAGAAGGAAGCGAACGACTCCAAGAAGGGCGCGATCTTCACCAAGGTCGCGCGGGAGATTGTGATTGCAGTTCGGGAGGGTGGCGGCGGCGACCCTGACTCGAATATGCGGCTGCGTATGGTGTTGGAGACAGCGCGTACGATGGGCATGCCGAGGGACAACATCGATCGCGCGATTAAGCGCGGTACGGGTGATGATAAGGACGCTGAGGAGATCACCCAGGTTGTCTATGAGGGCTATGGTCCCAATGGGGTTGCGATGATGATTGACGTGGTTACCGATAACCGCAATCGCTCTGTCGCTGCAGTGCGCCACGCACTTAGCCGAGCCGGCGGGTCAATGGCAAACCCTGGGGCCGTAGCTTGGCAGTTCGACCGCAAGGGGGCCATCACCGTCCCGGGCAGTGTCGACTTTGAGGAGCTATTCATGGTGGCTGTCGAGGCCGGTGCGTCGGATGTGGTGCAGGGCACGGATGAGGACGCGCACGAGGTCTTCACGGAGCCCACAGAACTACACGCCGTGAGCTCACATCTGCGGGATTCGGCTATCCCCGTGGAAGACGCCGAACTCGTTATGGTGCCACAGAATGAGGTGGCGCTAGGCAAGCAAGATGCCATCAAGATCCTGCGGCTCATCGATGAACTGGAAGAGCTGGACGATGTCCGCCGTGTCTTCACCAATCTGGAGATGAGTGACGAGGCCGTCTCTGCGTACGCTGACGTAGCGGGAGACTAGATGCGCGTTTTGGGGATCGACCCCGGAACCGCGACCACAGGCTATGCTGTTGTCGAGGATAGGGAGGGGCGGCTTGTACTGATCGCCATCGGCGTCATCAGCACGCCGGCGAAGACGCCTCTCCCGGTACGTCTTCAGCAGATATATGCGGATCTTCGTGACATCATTGTGGCCCACAGGCCGGCTGCATCGGCTGTAGAGGAGCTGTTCTTCAGCCGCAACGCGCGGACCGCTATGGCGGTTGGCCACGCGAGGGGTGTCACGTTGCTTGCGTTGGCGGATGCCGGGCTCAGGATCGTGGAGTATACGCCGATGCAGATCAAACAGGCCGTCACTGGCTACGGTTCTGCGGACAAGTATCAGGTTCAGCAAATGGTGCAGAGGCTTCTTAGTCTGCCCGATGTGCCACGGCCTGATGATGCTGCTGATGCGGCTGCCGTCGCCATCTGTTGTTTGCACCGTGCGAAGCTGGATAGTCTATAAGGGACGTGTGCTATGATCGCTCAGCTTGCAGGTGAAGTCGCTCATCTTCGGGAGGGCTTCGTCATTCTTGATGTGGGCGGGGTTGGGTTTGCGGTCTTCATCCCCACCACCCTCAGACTTCATGTTGGCGAAGACCTGGTGCTGCACACGCACCTGCAGGTGCGGGAGAACGAACTGACGCTCTATGGTTTTGCAGAGCCGGACGATAAGCGGCTATTTGAGCTGTTGCTGGGTGTCACGGGCGTAGGTCCCAAAGCGGCGCTGAGTCTGTTAAGCACGATGTCTTCGGATACACTGCGCCGCGCAATCGTAAATGGTCAACCAGAAGCTCTATCGCGTGCACCCGGTGTAGGCAGGAAGACTGGCGAGGCGATCGTCCTGCATCTGCGTGACAAGCTCAAGCGCAGCATTGGGGGCGATGTTGAGGTGCGTGAAGATGACGCGGACGTGATCGCCGCCCTCACTGCCCTGGGGTTCAGCATCGTCGAGGCCCAGCGCGCATTGCAGCAGTTGCCTCACGATCCCCCGCTGTCGCTCGATGAGAAGATACGCCAGGCTTTGGCCTTCCTGGGACGCTAGCGCCCCTCCGACGCAGATCCCTGTGGTATTCCTCGTTCTGTCGTGGTTTCAGCGTCACCGCAGCAAACTGGGTTCGGCGCATCCAAGGCCGTGGTATGTTCTCGCGGTGGCGCTGGCTATCGTAGGATGCGGCCCTCATCGAGTTGCTGGCACGGTCAAGATCGGGCTTGTGGCCCCGTTCGAAGGAGCCTATCGGTCAATCGGGTATGACGCGATCTATGCGGCTCGTTTAGCTGTTCGCGAGATAAACCGGGCAGGGGGAATCGAAGGGTGGCTGGTTGAGCTTGTTGCCTACGATGACAGGGGTGAGGTCGACCTTGCGGAGAGGACTGCAGCGAACCTGACAATCGATCGCGATGTCGTCGCCGTGATTGGGCACTATCGACCGGACACGAGTTCTGTGGCAAGCCCCATATATGGAGAGGGCAATATGCCGCTCCTGGTGCTGGGTAGCTGGGTGGATCGCAGGCCCTTGGTCTGGTCCCTCGCTCCGTCGCCGAGCACACTCGCCGAGGCGATGGCCACCCTGGCGGACGCAAAGGTGGTGGAATGGCTCGACCGCGGTGCCCCAGCACTGGCTCCAGTTACAGCGAACGCAGATGAGACGCTATCTGTGACGCCGTACCCGTTTGTTGGCGCAATCGATGGCGTTCAGGGATGGACTGCTGACTACTTGTCTATGGGACCGCACGTCTCAGATCCCGGTACCTTCGCTTTGCCCACTTATGAAGCTGTGTACCTCGTAGCTGAGGCCATTGAGGCGGCCTTGCACGGTGGGAGTGCGCCAACGCGCGGGGCGATTGGCGATGCGCTGGGCGGCGTCCACCGCAGCGGGTGGCTAGGCGAGATCTCCTGGGATCACGACGGTTACTGGCGTGCCCCTGCACTGTATGTCTACCGGTGGCTTGACGGTGTCCCCGAGCTCGTGGGAAGGGTCCGCTAGACCTTGGATGCTATGTACTGTCTCGCTGCTATACCGGCGACTTGCGTCTGACGCCGTCGCGACGAGGGCTGAGCATGGCGAGTTCGGACACTTCATTCGCAGAACGGCTCGGTCGATGGGCTATCTTCCTGTTGCTCATCGCCTTTCTGATGCTCATTATCGCAAATGCGTGGCTCTCTGACGATGCCTACATCACGTTCCGGACGGTGGATAACTTCATCCATGGGTATGGTCTGACATGGAACGTGCCGGAGCGTGTACAGACCTACACCCATCCTCTGTGGATGCTCTTGCTGTCCGGATTCTATGCGGTGACCCGCGAGATCTACTTCACCAGCATCCTGCTGTCGATCGCGGTATCGTTCGCGGCTGCGGCTGTCCTTGCGCTCTGTGTGGCGCGAGGACGCATGGTTGCAGCGGTGGCTGTGGTGGCAGTCTGTCTGTCCAAGGCCTACATCGATTATTCGACATCTGGGCTGGAAAACCCCCTCACGCACCTGATCCTGGTGGGGTTCATCTGGGCCTATACCGCCGAACCCCTGTCTACTCGTCGGTTCTTGCTGCTCTCCACTCTGGCGGCGCTGGGTATGGTGAACCGTCTCGACACCGGACTGCTTATGCTGCCCGCGCTGATGTATGCGTACTGGGAGGTGCGGAGCAGGCGATCTCTGATGGCGGGTATGCTCGGACTCATGCCTCTTGTGGCCTGGGAGCTGTTTGCGCTCTTCTACTACGGATCCCCGGTGCCCAACACGGCGCTGGCGAAGCTCAACTCAGGGCTGATACCATCGTCGGATCTCTATCGGGAGGGGGTCATCTACCTTCTGAACTCCTTTCGCGTCGATCCCATCACGTTGGTTGCGGTCGGGATGGGTGTCCTGTTGCCGGTTGTGCTTCGGGATTGGCGGAAGACGCCATTGGCCCTGGGTGTGGTACTCTATGTGTTGTACGTGGTGCGTGTGGGGGGAGATTTCATGAGTGGGCGGTTCCTGACAGCGCCATTCCTTCAGGCCGTGGCCCTGGTCTCCCTCGCCCGGCGATGGCCGCATCGCGTGCCGCCGTGGCTCCCCCGTCTAGCCCTACTTCTGATGTTCGTTGCCCTGGGGGTGAGCGCGCCCTACTCACCGATTCGCAGTCAAGGGAGCGAGCGCGCCGATGCCGATGCGCGCGTCTGGGTCCGGGGCCGGATGACCACGGATGAGCGTGCAAACTACTACGCCAACACCGGACTGTTGGTGGCACTCCAACGCGATATGATTCTTCCCAACCACGATTGGGCTGCGGAAGGGCTGCAGGCGCGGGAGTCAGGCTCGACTGTTGCCATTCGGGGGTCCGTTGGCTTCTTTGGGTTCTTTGCTGGCCCAGACGTCCACGTCGTCGATCTGCTGGGCCTCGGCGATCCCCTACTAGCACGGTTGCCGGTGACGGACCCAGACTGGCAGATTGGACACTTCGGGCGGCGCCCGCCGGAGGGCTATCTGGACAGCCTGAGTAGCGGAGGGAATCATATCGTCGATCCCAATCTCGCCATCTACTATGGGAAACTCTCGAGCGTTATTCGCGGCGATCTGTGGGCCCGAGACCGCCTTCGCGAGATCTGGTACCTCAACACAGGCGCGTACGATCGTTATCTGGATGGGTATGCCTACTATCGGGGTACGACGCTCACTCAGAACCTCGTGATCACCAATCCGACACAGCGACCTTACGTCTACGCCTATGTCTGGAACAACGGTGCGGGCGAAACCTATCTGCTCGACACCGCGTCCAGCCAGGGTCAAGTCTATAGCGTGCGGTGGGAGGTTTCTGCGATGGGGGCGGCGTTTGACGGTCCACATGTGACCCAGATCGCGAAGATCGGCGAGCTCTCGGACACTGAGCCGCTGGCCACAGGTGTGTTGTTTTCCGATGACTCAACGCTTAGCACCTATGAGGCGTACGAGCGCCGCTTCTGGTTCACTCTGAACCAGCCAGATGGCAACGCGATCACGGTTGTTTTTCCCGCGCTAGAGTGGTACAACAGTGAGGCGCCGGACGGATTCTGGCGCGAGGTCGATATCGATGCCGTCTTGGCGCCATCGACTCGCTAGTCGCCTCGCGTCGCCCGCATTCCGCAGTGATCGGATGATCTATGATTCGCTTCATCGCGCGTCGCTTGCTGCTCATTCCCCTCGGTGTGGCTGCCGCGATTACCCTCGCGTATGCCTACGCCCATATCGTGCAGTGGGACTATGCGAGCCGCTATCCCGAGCTTCAGCGTCGGCTAACCGTGGCGGGGCGGCCCTACTCGCTCCTTGAGGCGTATCAGGGCTACGCCCAGGGCCTCTTGCGCTTCGATCTGGGGACACTGCGGAGTGGCGCCAGCATTGCAGAAACGCTGTTCCGTGCGCTTGGCGCCAGCCTCGGGCTATTGTGCGTTGCCCTGTTGATCAGTGTTCCCGTTGGGTTGGCTCTGGGTATCATCGGGGCGCGCTGGACACGACTGCGACCGGCTGGCTGGCTCACGGTGCTATCGACTTTGGGGCTGGCTATGCCCAGTTTCTATGTGGGCAGCCTCCTGATCCTTCTGTCGGTCGCCTACGCACTGGCGCGCAAGGGCAGCGGTGGGCTGCCGTTCCCACTGACCGGCTTTGGGTGGGACCGTCATTTGGTGTTCCCCGTGATCGCGTTGATGGTGCGTCCCACTGTTCAGATCGCCCAGGTAACGGCCACGCTGTTGACCGGCGAGCTCCAGAAACCCTATGTGGTCGCAGCGCGGAGCTTGGGTCATCAACGGTCCGCCGTGAAGCGCCACCACGCGTTCCGTAACGTTCTAGCGCCCGTAACTCTGACCATTGCGACTTCGCTGCGGACCCTGGTCGCTGACCTTATCTTGGTGGAGTGGTTGTTCTTCTGGCCGGGTCTGGGTCGGTTTCTGGCAGCGGCCCTGATTCCGGCTCGTCAGACCAATGTGGCGAGTTCGCCCTATCTCCTCGAGCCAGAGCTGGTGGCTGCTCTGCTGGGTATCGTGGCGGGGATCTTCCTGATCGCGGATTTCCTTGCCACGGTGTTGGTCCGTGTTCTTGACCCTCGTCTTCGCGTGAGCGTTGGGGAGGAAATCACCGATGTCTGAAGGCCAAGCGAAGCTTGCTGGTACATCGGGTGCGGGTAGGGCTCGGCGCGCCAACTGGCCGCTTCTGCTCGGGAGCGTTCTGGTAGGCTTGGTGTTGTTCCTGGCGATTGCCGGTCCGATGCTGGCGCCCAAGGATCCGCGCGAGCATCATATGATCATCCAGATCGATGGGAAGTGGCTCAAGCCGCCCTATTCGGCATTCACTCCGGGTTTTCCGTTGGGCTCCGATTCCCTTGGAAGGGATCTCTTCAGCTGGTTGCTCTGGTCGGTGCGTCCCACAATCGTGTTGGTGGCGCTGGTGGCGGCACTGAGGATGGCGCTGGGCATCGTCATCGGGATCAGCGCCGGATGGTCGGATCGGATGCTCGGCCGTCTCTCTGATGGACTCATAGCTGGTGCGCTGTCGGTGCCGACACTGATCGCTGCGCTGATCGTGATCACTGCTGTGGGGTTCCGCGTTGGTGTGTGGGCCTTCGTCATCGGGCTGGCTGCTACAGGTTGGGCCGAGACGGCGCAACTGGTCCGCGAGCGGACACGCACGGTCAAAGGACAGGAGGCGGTCGAAGCTGCGCGTGCACTGGGCGCATCGAGTGCCCAGATCGTCATTCTGCACATCCTGCCTCAGGTGATGCCGATGATCTGGATGTTATTGGCGTTCGAGGTCAGCCACGCCGTGGTGACGACAGCGGGGCTGGGATTCCTGGGCTACTACCTGGGCGGCGCGATCTTCGCGGAGGTGGATGATTTTGTGTACCGGCGGATCTCTGAGATGCCGGAGTTGGGGCAGATGCTGGCGACGGTCTGGATGGTGCTCGACGAGCCCTGGGCGATGGTGGCAGCGGGATCCGTGGTTTTCTTGATCGTACTTGCCTTCAATTTGGTCGGTGAGGGTCTGCAAGTGCGGCTGACGCGGACCCTGGGAGGATCGCGCGGCCTCTACGTTCGGGCAGCGGGCGCCTGGGTTCCCTGGGTTGAGGACCACGTAATGCAACCGGTGGCGATGCTGTTACAGCGGCACTGGCAGTGCGTGATCGTGGCGGGGCTCGTGCTCGCAGCCGCTGGTGCTGGGGCGGTCGGATGGCAGGCCCTGCGGGTACCGGACGCTGAGCGCACTGGTGAGACTGCAACCGTGACGACGGGTGAGACGGCGCGATCGCCGGCGGACGAAGAGGCTGAGGCAGATTCGGATCGGATCGCTGTTCCGGGTGGGCACATATGGGCGAATGACGGCCACGACCCTTGGCGTACGCGCTGGGTGGCCTTCACGGGCCCGATGACCACGACGGCGCAGTGGTCTTTCGAGATCGATGGGAGCTTCGTGGGTGGGCCGGTGATCGATTCCCGGGGTACGCTGTACCAGGCAGCTAGCCAGGCGACTGATGCAGATCCGCAAGCTGGGCGGCTCTACGCGATTGATCCCCAGGGGGGGGCGAAGTGGGAAGTCCCGCTGAACAGCGTGCCGGTGGGTACGCCTGCCTTGTCCGGCGATGGGACGATCTTCGTCACGCTCAGAGACGGCATAGCCGCGGTGGCGCCGGATGGGCGCGTAGTCTGGCAGTTCTCTCCTGAGGACGGAAAGGCCTCCGTGGGAGGGCCCGTGGTCGCACCGAGCGGTGACATCTACTTCAAGTCGATCAGCGGCCTCACTGCGCTGAGACCCGACGGCAGCCTCCGCTGGCATACCCCGATCACTGAGTCATACTTCGTACAAGCACCTCGCATCAGCGTCGATGGGCAGTGGGTCCACTGGCGGTCCCTGACGTTCAGCGCAGAGCGTGGTGACCCTGTTGTGCCCGTCATAGCCGGCGCACCATCGGATATACCGCTTGTCCAGGCAGTGGTCGGGGCCGATGGTCTCGGGTACTGGCAGTACGACGTGCGGCTCCTCCGCGCTATGGCTGAGGGTGCGACGAGCGAACAAGCAACTCTGGTCAACTGGGAAGAACACACGTGGGGCGGTGTCGACGCCGGTGTGACCGTCGATGGGCGTCCGTGGCTGGCGGCACGTCCCATGACCACAGGGATGGGCCTGGGGTTCTTCTGGGGTACGGCTGAAGGCGACCTAAGTGCTAAGCTGAGTCTGCCTAACGCAGAAGGCGGCCAGGTTGTGGGCGTGGACAACGCGAACACTGCGTATGTGTGCATGGACTCTTACTACACTCCTCCGTCGTGCGTCGCCTTTGGCCTTGCCGACAATCGCGCGATCTGGCGTCAGCTGTTCCGTGGTCATAAGGGGCCTACCGGCGCCGCGATGTCGCCCGGTATGCTATACGTCGCACTTCGAGATGGGACACTGATCGCGCTTGGTGATGCCACCGATGCGATCGCTACCCCGTGAAGCGACCATCGGGCACCTCAGATGGCCATCGGGTGCGCCTTCTGTTTGATTCCTCCCCCGCCCCTTTTCGCTAATTCCTAGTCCCTTATCTCTGAATTCCTCTTGTAACGCCCGGCACTGCGTGGTACAATGAATGAGGTACGCCAACTGAGGAGGTAGCCATGGAGTCTGACACATCGCAAGTTCAGCGTGCTCCCGCCGACGAGGAGCGGGCTGGGACCCAAGAGACCTCCAGGACGATGACGGCTGAGGAGCGGGCCGCGAAACGAACGCAGTTGATCATTGTTGGAATCGCTGTGGGTTTCCTGGTTCTCCTCGTGGCAGCGATCGTGCTCATGGCGATGTCGCCGGTGGCAACGACGATCGTGCGCGATATTGCGATCGTTCTGGTCGCCGTCGAGACCTTCCTGATTGGTCTGGCTATGATCTTATTGCTCTTCCAGATCCAGGTCCTGATTCAGGTCCTGCGGGATGAGATCCAGCCGTTGCTTCACGCCGTCAATGACACAGCGTCGACGGTCAGGGGAACGACTGAGTTTGTGAGCCACAACATGGTCACCCCGATCATCAAACTGGCAGGGTTCTCGTCGGCCGTGGGACAGGTGTTGAGCAATGTGTTGGGCGTAGCGAAGGCCACGCGGCCGCGCAAAGTGAAACGTTCAGACACTGGCACAAAGGGAGGTAACAGCGATGTCCAAGCAGGATAGTGATTTCGGAACATTCGTCGTTGGCTTTTTCTTCGGCGCGCTGGTGGGCACTGCCGTGGGTCTCTTGTTTGCACCGCAGTCCGGTGAGGAGACACGCGATCAGATTCACCAGAAATCGATCGAGCTGGCCGAGCAAGCGACCCAGAAGGCCGATGAGGCCCGCTCGAAGGCCGAGTCAATGTTGGCGGATGCCCGCGGCAAACTGGATGAGGCCACCAAGGAGCTGCAGCACCGCGCGCACGAGCTGCAGGTGCAGATCGAGTCGCTGGCAAAGGACAAGGGTGCTGAGCCTGAGCCGGCTGTGGAGCTGCCCGTGGAGGCGCCCTCAGAGGCCTAGGCATCGCGCTGTCATTGGGGATCTGAGCTCAAGGTTGCCGTGCTGCCTTGAGCTCTTTATTCGATGTCGAATGGTCTGTACTCAGCGATGGTGGGGTGGCTTGCGGATTCTGGCGGGCGTGGTATACTACGCGGCGCTGAGTTCTTGGGGGCTCGTCTAACGGCAGGACAGCGGACTCTGAATCCGTATGTGGGGGTTCAAATCCTCCGCCCCCAGCCTGTGAAAACACCCCGGCCCACGGCCGGGGTGTTTTCGTGTGTAGCGCCAGACTGCGCTACGGTGTCGCGAATCCTTTGAGGATGAGCGGTAGGTAGGACTGCTGCGCGTTCGCGAATACGGTCGTTGTGTTGTCCAGGATGTCCTCTTCCGCAGAGATAGTAGAGATTCGCGCAGTATTCGCGAAGGACGGCGCCTCAAGCGTTACACTAACAACACCGGTGATCGTGATAATGCCCCCGGCTCCTGGGTAAAGGTCGGCGACGTCCCAGACAAAGGTGTTACCTAGGCGAGACGTGATCGTGGCGCCGGCTGTCAGGACGGCGGGCAGGGCTACCGAAGTCGGTAGGATATCGGTGATGACCACCCCATACGCAACAGCCGAACCCGCATTGCTGTAGGTCAGGGTGTAGGTGATGGTGTCTCCTGCGACGAACCTTGCTCGGTCAGGCACGATTTGCTTGTCGATCTGCACATCGGCAAGCACAGCCAATCGTAGTGCGGGGTCACCGAAGAGGGTATAGGTTTCCAGTAGGTCGCTGAAATATCTGCCACCTGGGCTGATCGCCAGGTATTGCTTGGCGTACGCTGTGGCAGGCCCGAGCTCAATCATGTCTTCTTGAAAGATCGCCTCATACAGCCCGCGATTGAGGTAGTCGTGACCTGACGCGAGCCCCAGACCCGTTGCGGACCAACTTGCGATGGCGCCGCCGGTGGGCAGGCGGACGACCAACTCCGCGAGGGCTGCGTAGTTGTCGCCGGGGGGGCTGGGAATGATGAAGTAGCCCTCCAGACAGGTCATTGGGACGAAAAACGGGAGTCGGCCTGCGTTGATCAGAAAGGGCATCGAGTCCAGAGACAGGAGCCTCTCACCAGCCCAAAGCTGCGTTGCGCCGTGACCGGCGTAGTTGACGATCAGGCGGCCCTCGTTGATCGCGGCGGTGATTGCGGCACGCGCCTCAACTGTGATGGGATGCGTTACACCTAGGTAGACCTTGTCGACAGCATAGGGATCCGGGATGTAGTGGTCGGCGACGGCATTGGAATCCTCGGCGAAGTTACCCGCGCTATCCTCATTATCCGCCACGAAGAGGAGCTTGGCTTGCCAGGCGCCTGCCGCTGAGGGTTGCTCGTAGACGATGATCTTGTTGACGAGGACATTCGCTTGCTCCAGCGTGTTGGCAGGAAGTCGTCCCAGGAACATATCCGGCAGGTTGTCGCCATCGATGGTTACGTAGCGGTTGTCCGCAGCGGTCTCTCGGATCCACGGGTCGACGGCGGCGAGATATGGTGGGACAAGGCTAGGCTCGCCTCGACCGAGGTTGTCCTTAGGATCGTAGTGCCCGTCGCCGAAGAGGACGACGTAGGCAGGCGCAGGCGCCGTCCAGTTGGCATAGGCATAGGCAAGGAATTCGCGGATGGCCGCGGCATCGGGAATACCGAAGTTGAACTCATCGTAGATGTCCAGCACGTCCACCACTTGGGAGCGCAGCCCTTGGGTGCCGCGGTAGTCTGCCAATGCCTGAGCCGAGGTGATAAGGCTCCCATGGCTTATGACTATGTAGTCTGCCGAGTTACTGGTGCTGTGCAGATCGGAGACGGCGTCGCGGGACACGGAGATCGGAGATCGAACCTGTGCGGTGGCAACTGCGAGGTAGCGTCGTTCGCCGCTCAAGCTCTGCTCGAAGGGTAGTGTGTAAGCCAGGCCGCCATACTGCGAGGGCCCTGCCGCAATGCGCACTGGTGAGATGGGATCGGTGATATCAAGGATTCGCACTGTGTCTGTGGTGAAGCCGCTGAGCTGAAACTCCCAGGTGCCCGCGTGATCCCC
>JALOOJ010000048.1 GCA_025454475.1 Anaerolineae bacterium | reverse complement strand
GGTCGCCCCTCCTATGATCTCTCATTTGTCAAGCATCTAGTCCACAGACGACCGAATACGCTCCGCCCCGCAGGCGGCATAGCGGTGGTGCGTAAGCGCAGCCTTATGCGAGCCCAACCGGTGCGGGTTCCAGGAGCGCCTCGGGCGTCAGGCAGGTAACTGCGCTGAGCGACCTCCTATCCGTGCTGATCGCCCGCGATCAGACACCACATACTGTGTGCGCTCAGAGGTCTGCGCCTCGCGCGAGCGGCTCCATCTACAGGCACGGTCTCACTCGGAGACCCGGGGCGACCACGGCACGCTCGCGCCGGAACGTCGCAGTGGGTGGGCAACCCGCGGCTGCCCGTCAGGAAACCGGTTTCAGTTGTGCGCCGCTGGGCACCTCCCCCTCTTCCAGGAATCGCCACAGGGCAATCAACAGCTTACGCGCCAACGCCACCACCCCGATGCGGTGCATGCGCTTCGGCCCATTGCCGTAGCGCTCGCGGTACCACTGTGTCAGAGCACTATCGGGCTGGAAGCGCAGCCAACACCAGGCGATCTCCACCATCATGCGCCGCACGTGGCGGTTGCCCGCCTTGCTGATGCCCTGTTCATGGTGGCTGTCGCCACTCTGGTAGGGCGTGGGCGTCAGCCCCGCCAGCGCCCCCAGTTCGCGCCGGTTGCGAAACGCGCGCCACCCGAAGAACTCCATCACCAGCAGCCAGGCGCTGTTTTCACCGATCCCGCGCAAGCTCAGCAGCTGCCGCACTTGCTGCATCTCCTCCGTCGCCGCGGTCGCGATGTACTGTGTGCGGGTCGCCTGCAACGCCTCACGCTGCGCTTGGACGAACTGCAAGCCCTGGTACTCGCGGCGCACCCGCGCCTGGAGACCTTCAGGCAGCGGCGCGCCATCCCATTGCCGCGCTTCCGCCACCCTTTCCAGGAAATCTGCTCCGATCTTCAGCTGTACTCCCTGCGACGCCAGTACCCCGTAGATGCGGTTACGATGGCGCTGTTCGTCGCGCTTGACGCTCAGTAACTGGCGGTGCAGATGCCGCTGATCTTCGGCCGCCACACTCGGGACGTGCACTACCCGCCATACGTGCGCCTCGCCATGGTAGTAGCGGATCAGCATCGTCACCAACTTGTGCACGTCCAGGCGATCCGTCTTGGCGCGCTTGGCACGCCGATCCACCGCGATGCTTGCCGAGTCGACCACCACATTCGTGATCCCCTGGGCCGTCAGGTAACGATGCAACCAGAACCCATCCAGCCCGGCTTCGTAACAGCTCAGGATCGGGCTCCCGGCAGCCACCCCCAGCTTCGCCTGCGCGCGTTGCAGTTCCTGCCCCAGCGCCACCAAGTCCCCGGCGTCGATGGTGCGCTCGCGCGGCGCCTGTCCCACTCCCACGCTGCAGCCCAGCTTCCACTGCCGTTGCCCCAGCTCGAATGCCACGTACAGCGCCCCTTCCGTGCTATACTCCTGCTTGCGGGTTGCTTCCATCGTATCCTCCTGGTTGGTTGTCGCCTTCCTTGAGTGTACGGGAAGCTTCCCGCCTTTTCAATCCATACATAGTATCTACCCGGAGGGTCCGCCGTGGGGGCGCTGTTTGCGGTGCGGCGTAACGCATGCTATAGTGGCGGTGTTACCGCATCTGTCGGCAGCGGTTGGTGGGGCCAGATGCCAGAAAGGCGGGCCACTATGCTGGATGGAACTGGGACCGTCATCAGGCAGGCGACCATGGCGCCTCGGCAAGAGCTGGATTTCCTCAATGCGGTGCTTGATACGGCCGGCGCCTTGGTGGTGGTGCTCGATCACGAGGGACGCATCGTGCGTTTCAACCGGGCCTGTGAGCAGAGCACCGGG
Source organism: Anaerolineae bacterium (assembly GCA_025454475.1). Classification (GTDB taxonomy): domain Bacteria; phylum Chloroflexota; class Anaerolineae; order B4-G1; family SLSP01; genus PWVB01. The sequence goes on along the minus strand of JALOOJ010000048.1, from coordinate 21,288 downwards.
TACCTCGTTGCGGAGGTGGAAGGCCGGCCATTCTGGGATTTCCTCCTCGTGCCGGAAGAGGTCGAAGCGGTCAAGGCGGTGTTTGCCCAGCTTGAGGCGGGCCAATACCCAAACGAGCACGAGAATCAGTGGGTCGCCAAGGATGGCCGCCGGCGCCTGATTGCCTGGTCGAACACAGTCCTGTCCCGCGAAGATGGTTCGGTGGAGCACATCATCGGCACGGGGCTGGATGTCACCGAGCGGCGGCTTGCCGAGGCAGAACGGGAACGGTTGTTGGCTGAGGTGATGGCCGAACGGGCTGTCGCCGAGGAGTTGGCCCGTACCTTGGAGCAGGAACGGGATATCCTCCAGGCGATCATGAACAACACCAACGCCCAGGTCGCCTACCTCGACCCTGCCATGCGTTTTGTCCGGGTCAATGCTGCCTACGAACAGGCGTCGGGGCACCCGAAAGAAGACCTCATCGGCCGCGACCACTTCGCGTTGTTCCCCAACCCGGAAAACCAGGCCATCTTCGAGCGCGTGAGAGACACCGGGCAGGCAACGGAGTTTCGCGCCAGGCCGTTCGAGTTCGCCGACCAGCCGGAGCGCGGTGTGACCTACTGGGACTGGACGCTGTCGCCGGTCAAGGATGACGCCGGTCAGGTGCAGGGACTGGTCCTTTCACTGGAAGATAGGACGGAGCATGTGCGCGCCGCTCAGCAGCGCGAGCGGTTGTTGACCGAGAACCGCACGCAACGCGAGTTTCTGGAGCGGCTGGTAGAGTCGGTTCCGGTCGGTATTGCTGTCGTGGGCGGGCCGGATCGCTGCTATCAACTAGTGAATCCCACCTACCAGGCCATCCCCGGCATGGCGAGCACGTCGATGGTGGGAGGCGCCATCGGCGCCGTCTTTCCGGCTGCTATTGCCGAAGGCATTCTGCAGATGGTGGAGGAAGTGCTTCGCACCGGCCGGCCAATTGGCCTCCGCGAGGCCGAGGCTGCACTAGGGCCTGACAGTGAACCAAGCTATTGGAACGTGGACTTGGTACCGCTTCACGGCCCGGATGATCAGGTGGAGCGGGTGCTGATCTTGACCCAGGAGATCACCTCCCAGGTGCTGGGCCGCCGGCAGGTGGAGGCTCTGGCCGTCGAGGCGCAACGCCGCGCGGACGAGCTCGCCGGCGTTCTGGCCTCCCTCGTCGACGCTGTGGTTGTCTATGATGCTCACGGGGTCCCGCTACAGGCCAACCAGGCTGCCATCGACACTCTCGGAGTGGAGCTTGCCGGCGCGGACCGGTCCGAACTGGCCCACTCTTTTGCGGCCCACTACCCCGATGGGCGGCCGATGGCCGTGAGCGAGCTGCCCGTCAGCCGGGCCTTGCGTGGGCAACGAGTGGTGGATGAGCCTATTGTGTTGACGAATGCCCGCGGCGAAGCGCTGACCATTCTGGCCTCAACGTCGCCGCTCTTCACGCGTGGCGAAGTGTCGGGCGCAGTCGCCACCTGGCACGATATCACCGCGCAAGCGGAAGCCGAACGGGCGCTCCGCGAGAGCGAGGAGAAGCTTGCCACGCTGTTCGAGATCCTGCCCGTTGGCATTTCGGTCCTGGATCGAGATCGAAACGTGACGAAGTCCAACCCGGCCCTTGCGGAAGTCCTCGACTTCCCCACGGAGGCGTTGCAGCAAGGCCGCTATCACGAGCGTAGGTACCTCACAGCCGAGGGCGCCGAGTTCCCCTTCCAGGATTTCCCCAGCGTGCGTGCGGTCCAAGAACAGAGCGCCATCCGCGACGTGGAGATCGGCATCGTGAAGGAGAATGGCGAGCTGATCTGGACCAGCGTCAGCGCCGTGCCGGTTGCCTTACCCGATTGGCAGGTTGTCGTTGTGACCGCCGACATCACCGATCGCAAGCGCGCCGAGCAGGCGCTGCGCTCTGCTTTGGAGACAGCGCAACAGCGCCAGGCGGAAGTCTCGGCGCTGTTGGATGGAGCCCGCCAGGTTCTGGCCCAGGGTGCTGCCAAGAACACCGCCCGCTCCATTGCTCAGGCGTGCAAGGAGTCGATTGGGGCGGCCATCGGCTATGTGGCGCTCTCCACCAGAGAGGGCATGGCCAACGAAGTGCTCTTCCTCGGCCCCGACGAGGCTTCGTGGTCTGTCGATGCCAATCTGCCGATGCCGATGCGCCGCCTGCTTGATGAGGTCTACCATAGTGGTAAGGCGGCAGTCGATAACGCCTTCCGATCGAGTCCCTGGACAGAGCATCTGCCTGAGGGGCATACGGGCGTGGATAACCTGCTCTCTGCCCCCTTGATCATCGGCGGGAAGGTGGTGGGACTGCTCGGCCTGGCCAACAAACCCGGTGGCTTCACCGAGGACGATGAGCGCCTGGCCACGGCTTTCGGCGAGCTGGCCGCTATCGCACTGCAGCACAGCCGGCTGATGGCGTCGCTCGAGGCCAGTGAGTTGCGCTTCCGCTCGGTCGTGGAGACAGCCAACGCCGCGATCGTGACCACCGACAGCGAGGGCCGAATCACGTTCTGGAACCGTATGGCGGAGACGACGTTTGGGCATACGGCGCAGGAGATGGCCGGTGCGCCGCTAACGCACATCATCCCCGAGCGGCTGCGGGCGGCCCACCAGGCAAGCATGTTTGCGGTACTCCCCTCGGGGAGCACACGCCTGGCAGGCGAGACGGTGGAGACAATCGGTATCAGGAAAGGCGGCGACGAGTTCCCGTTGGAGATCTCGCTGGCCCACTGGAGGATCGGTGAGGCGAGCGTCTTCACCGCCCTGATGCAAGACATCACCCAGCGCAGGCAGTCCGAGGAAGCGCTGCGTGAGGCCAAGCAGTCGATGGAGGCACTGATCAAGGCATCGCCGCTGGCCATCGTCGCCGTGGACCTCGACCAGAACGTCAGACTATGGAATGGGGCCGCAGAGCGCATCTTCGGCTGGACCGAAACCGAAGCGCTCGGGCGGCCGTACCCCTTCGACCTTGAGACTGAGCCGGGCGAAACCCAAACGCTCCTGGCGCAGGTGTTGGCCGGTCAGATGCTGACAGGCACGGAGATGGTGCGCCACACCAAAGACGGCAGCCCGATCGAAGTCGCCATCTGGACTGCTCCGCTAGACGATGCGAGTGGCCAGATCCGCAACATCATGATCACCCTCGCCGACATCACGGAGCGCAAGCGCGCTGAGGCGGAATTGCGGCGCTACGCCTACGAGCAGACCACGCTCTCAGCAGTGGCTTCAGCCGTGACCAGCACACTGGATCAGGATCAGTTGCTGCCTGCGATGCTGGACGTCGTTCTGCGGTCTCTGGAAGGCGACATCGGCTGGATCCTTCTGCCCGACGCTCAGCCGGAGAACGCGTTCTGCGTTGCGGCCCAAAAGGCCATGTCCGAGGATCTCCCGATTGACCAGACGCTTCTCCCCTGCGTGCATTGCCCCGTCTACGAGGGCGCCTTGTCTGTCGCTAGCGGTTCGACCGAGCCGATCCTCGTGCTGGATTGCCCCACCCTCAGGGATAGGGCTGCGAACGGGAGCGACCTGCCTGCCCTGATATGTATCCCGCTTAGCGTGGGGCAACGCCTGTTGGGTGTCCTCAAGATCGGCTGGCGGTACCCCGAGGCGTGCCACCAACTTGGACACGACCTGCTCCTGACCATCGGGCAACAGGTGGGCATGGCCTTGCACAACGCCCAGTTGTACCAGGCAGCGCGGCAGTTGGACCGCCTGCGCGTGTTGTTCGATCTGGACCGTGCGCTCGCTGCAACGTTGGACCCGAGGCGGCTGGCACAAGTGACCTTGCATCACATAGCCACTCACCTCAACGTACCGAACTGCGCCACCCTGCTGCTGGAACCTGCGCCGCAAGGTCCGTCGTCTCTATGGACCTATAGCTCGGCTGAGGGTTGGGGGGAGGTCGCCATAACAGACCGGACTTACCCCGCCTGGCAGGCTCTCGTGGATAGGACGCGGAATCGCCACGAGGCGGCACCGCTGAGCGCTGCAGAACTGCCGCGGATCTGCCGCGGGCCTGAACCGGCGACCGGTTCGGGCGCCGATGGCCTGCTGATCCCTGTCCTGGGGGAGAACGCCCTGCTGGCGCTGTTGGTGTTGGCCGGGCGGTCGGTCGACCAGCCTTACACAGATGAAGATCGGGCGCTGGCTCAGGTAGCTGCCGACCACGCCGGTCAGGCGATGCAGAACGCGCAGCTCTACGCCGAGGTCAGGCGCCTGCTCCATGAGCAGGAGCAGGCGCGCGCGCAGTTGATCCAGGTCGAGAAGATGAGCGCTCTGGGCCGGCTGGCGGCTACGATCGCGCACGAGATCAACAACCCCCTTCAGGCCATCGAGAACTATTGGACCCTAATCCACGAGGAGATGGACGGTGAGCAACGCCGCGCAAAGCTAGATCGCTATCTGCAGGTCGTAGGCGGGGAAGTGGAACGCATCTCGGCCATCGTACGCCGCATGCGCGATTACTATCGGCCAGCCCGTGAGCGGCTCAGCCCGACGGACTTGGGGGCCGTGCTGGACAGCGTGCTGGACCTCACCGCCAAAGAGCTGCAGCACCACCACATCGCGGTTGAACGGTTGGACAGCGGTGACTTGCCCCGCGTGCAGGCCAACCCCGACCACCTCAAACAGGTCTTTCTAAACCTGATTCTCAATGCCATAGACGCCATGCCAACCGGCGGGGAACTGCGCATCCGCGGCAGCCTGGCTGAGCTGCAGAGGGGCAGCGGCGAGCAGAGGCAGCCGGCAGTTCGCATTGAGATTGCCGATACCGGTCACGGCATACCGCCAGAGATCCAGGCCAGATTGTTCGAGCCTTTTGTGACCACCAAGGAACAGGGCGCCGGGCTGGGGCTAAGCGTCAGTTACGGCATAATCGAAGCGCACAATGGGCAGATCTCAGTGAGCTGTGAGGAAGGCGTGAGCACGACCTTCAGCATCCTACTGCCCGTTGCGCCGGCTTGAGTCTCAGTCGTGAGACCGCTGTAGTCGGGGTCCTGCACAGATAGCGAAGGGGAATGACAGTGACAACGCCGGCCAAGATTCTCGTTGTGGATGATGATGATGCCATCCGCCTGTCTCTGGAGGATTTGCTGGATCGTGATGGGTATCAGGTGCGCGGCGTCGCGAGCGGCGAACAGGCGCTGGTTCAGATTGCGGACGAGCGGTTCGATCTGGTGTTGCTCGACTTGAGGATGCAGGGCATCGGCGGCATTGAGGTTCTGACCGCTTTGCGCGAGAAAGCTCTCGATGTGGCGGTAATCGTCCTCACGGCGCATGGCTCGATGGACACAGCCATCGATGCGCTGAAGCAGGGAGCGCACGACTATCTTCTCAAGCCAACCAACACGGTCAGTCTGCGCGAGAGTGTGCGCACGGCGCTTGTCAAGCGCGAGCGCGAGCAGCGGCAGCGGGCGCTGCTGCTGCAAGTCCAACAGAGCCTCACAGCCAACCTGGAGGAAATCCGTGCGGCTGTTGTTCAGTCATATCGGGCGCCGGAGCCGACAATGACCATGCCAACCCCAGAGAACCCTCAGGCGCTCATGCGAGGCGGATTGGTCGTCGACTTAGCGCAGCACATCATCGACCTGGATGGACACAGGCTCGAACTCACTCCCACCGAGTTTGATATGCTGGCTCACCTGGCCCAGGAGGCGCCCAACGTGGTAGACTCCCAGGCACTGGTCCGGCATGTGCTCGGCTACGAGTGTGACCGCTTTGAGGCCAGCGAGATTGTGCGCCACCACATCCATCGTATCCGTCACAAAGCGACGGCATGTACGGGACGGTCGGACCTCATCCGTACCGTCCGCGGTGTGGGCTATGCGCTGATCGGTTGAGTGAGACACAACGCGGGAGAAGTAGTAGCAGGCATGATGGGCGTTGTCCTAGCAGGGCCTCCGCGCGATCAACGCCCCCCTTGCGGACCGCCGTTACCCCTGCCGTTCCCGCCTCCACCAGTCTCGTTCCCACCGCCGCCACTGTCACTGTCACCGGTGATGATCTGCAGGTAGGTATTTCTATCCAAGTACACGGGTGTATAGGTGTTCCCGGTCAGGCTCTCGTATCTTGCTACGAAAGCTCGCAGGTGGTTCTCCGAACCGTCGACCAAGTTCTGGAATACCGTCAGGATATCGCGCTTGGTGATCTGCGCCATACGCTCGATCAGGTCGATCAGGTCGATCTCCTCAATCAGACATCCCACCAGTAACGCATCCGCCTCAGATTGCGCTCCCCAGGCGACCAGTTCGTCATACTTCTCCTGGAGGAAGTCGTTCTGGAAGACGCCGATTTCCGGCAAGGCCGGGTCTTCCAACCCGTACTTATCCAGTAACGCCTTCACGGCATCCATGTGGGCTTGCTCGCTGTTCGCGATTGTCTGGAAGATGTCTGTGCCCCATATCCCGTACAGAGTCAAGTAGGTATCGCGGGCCAGCTTTTCCTCCTCGCGCACGTATAACAGCGATTCGGCCTCAAATGCGTCAAGCGAGGCTGCCCGGACCATCGAGTTGCCGGCTGCTGTCAGAATGAGCAGGAAGGCAATGAAGCCAAGAACCGTGAGTCGCACCATTTTGCCCACCATTGTTCCATACCTCCTGTCGTCTGTTCGTTGATCACCCAACAGATCGATCATCCGTCATCGGCTGCCTGGGCATTGGGGAGAGAACGATCTCCCTCACTTCGTGCGCTCCTTTCGAGCGGGATCGTGATGCCAGGGATTTGGGAGTGATCACAGTTACAGTGTAGCGCATGGTGCCTGCTGTGCTGTTTGGATTCCGTGACCGTAGTATGCCAGTTCTATGACTGTGCTGAGAAGCTCGGTAGGTTGGCTCGATGGGCTTGGTTGTTTCACATAGCCCAGAGCGTGCCGGCATTCCTGGCGAAGCCTATTCAGTGCTTACCGGATTTCCGGATAGACGGTAGTATCTGTGCTACACCGAAGGACCGTGGGCAGGTAGGTACGGTAGATCCGTCGAACTCGGGTGGTCACGCTGGCAACATTGTTCGTTATGTCGGGATCCGACGCCTGACCGGAAACAACCACGGTGTTGGTGACTGTCCCGCTGGCGCTTGGTGCGGTCACAGTAATCGTGACGGCGGCCGCCGCTCCCATGGCCAGACCTGAGCGCGTGCAGGTAACGACACCCGTGAGATGGCCACAGCACCAACCTTCGCCCGCAGCATCGCCGTAGATCACCCCAGCCGGCAACGCGTCGGTTACCGTCACCACACCTGAAGAGGCCGGCCCCGAATTCGTGATCACCATCGTGTAAGTCAGCGTCGCGCCGGATTCCACCGGGTCGGGACTGGCCGACAGTGTGACGGAGAGGTAGGCGGAGTCGGGCAAATGACCGAAGGCAGCCAGCACGTCGATCCGGCCATACCCGTAGGTGTTGTCGACCCCCAACGGACCCAGATCGACAACGCCGTTCAGCAGTGCCGCTTCTTGTTGACTGATCGTCAGGTTCGGGTATGCGCTCAAGAGTAGAGCCAGCGCCCCGGCCACGTGAGGGGCAGCCATAGAGGTGCCGGTCACGGTCTGGTAGCTGGCAAAGCGGCCGGCTGTGCGGATGTCCACCCCAGGCGCAACCACCTCAGGGAAAAACGTTGGAAGCTCGCCACAGGCTGAAGGCCCGCGCGCACTACCGGCATAGATCAGATCGCTCTTGTCGGTGGCGCCCACGGCCAGGGCTTCCGGGTTGTTCGCAGGACTGACACTGGTAGCATCGTAGGGGCCGGTGTTGCCTGCCGAGAAAACCGGGACGATGCCGGCGGCGCGTAGGGCCTGGAGGTCAAGCTGAAAGGCAAGGTCGCAATCCGTATTCCCGATCCTCCAGGAGTTGTTCACCACGTGAGGCCCATCGGGCGTCAACGGATCGCCATCCGGATCGAGCAGCCATTGGAAGCCCAGGTGGATGGCTGATGACGTGGCCTGGCCTCGATCGTCGAAGATCTTGACCGCAATCCATTGAGCCAGGGGCGCCACGCCGATGTGCGTCCCGCCTGCGTCACCGCCAACCATGATCCCCATCGTCGCGGTGCCATGGCCGTTAGGGTCCACCGGGCTCGACGGGTGCTCACCATAGGGATCGAACCAGCTATTCGTTCCCCCACGCCACCGAGCGCTCAGATCGGGGTGCGAGACGGATACCCCGGTGTCCATATTGGCTACGACGACCCCCTGGCCCTGGAAGCCCAGGTCCCACAGGGCCGGCGCGTTGATGAGAATCAGGTTCTCCTCGGTTCCCGACACCACGGCTGCCGCCGTCGTCGTGGAAGGGCTTGGTGCGGTAAAGACTCTATCCGGCATAATGGACCGCACTTCCGGGCGAGAGGCAAGCTCGAGGATCACATCCGGGGTAGCGGTCATCGCCAGCCCATTGAAGATCCAGAAGAAGGTAAACCGATCTACGTGGCCTAGCGAATGCCGCTCCTGCAACAGGGCGCGGAAGGGCGCCTGCGTAGCCTGCGCCGTTTGGCGAAGCGCGCGGACGACGTGCTCCTGACGTTTGGCGCGATCGACACTCCCCATGGGGCGCAGATCGGCCTGTTCCACAAAGGTCACGATGACCGACAGTCGCTCACCGGCAGGCAACACCTCGAGGGCCTGCCGCAGATCCGGCGCGATCTTGGCCGCTTGGCGCCTCGGCACCGGTGCTTGGCCGCCGGCACCGGCAGCCAACGGCGCGACCGACGTCACGACCAGGGCCAGCAGCACGCTCAGCAGCACGCTCGCCCGCTTGTTCATCTTGTCCGCACGGCAGCGTGCGCTATGAAGCCACGATCTCGCCGCCGGCCATCTGGATCGATCGTGTCCCATAGCTGCCCAACTCAGCCGAGTGGGTCACGAGCAGAACGGTCACACCCGTCTGCTGGTGAATCTCCCGGAAGAGACCCATGATCTCGTGCTCCGTGGTTTCATCGAGGTCGCTGGTCGGCTCGTCGGCCAGCAGGAGCTGCGGCTCATTCATCAAGGCACGGGCAATGACCACGCGTTGCTGCTGTCCGCCGGAGAGCTGGCGAGGATAGGCGTGAAGCTTGTCGGAGAGTCCCATCTGTTCCAGAAGGTGTGTGGCTCGCTGTTTCGCTTGCGCCGGATCGGCGTTGTCGGCGAAGAGTGTCGGCAACATGACGTTGTCGAGCGAGTTCAAGGTGGGCAGCAGGCTGGGGAACTGGAACACGAAGCCGACCTTCCGGTTTCGGAGTAGCGACTGCTCCGCGTCGGGCAGCCGCCAGACATCAACGTTGTCCAGCAGAACTCTGCCCGAGGTTGGCCTGGTCAGACCGGCCACCAGACTCAGCAGTGTTGTCTTGCCCGAGCCCGAACGCCCGGTGATCACCACGAACTCTCCGCGTGCCACGTCCAGGGTAACGTTGCGTACGGCCGGGACGGTAAGCTCTTTGCTCACGGTGTAGGTCTTGCTGACTTCATGCAACGTTATCATTGGTCACTCCCTCATCGAGATGGCTGGGTCCTGGAGGCTCACGCGCACGATCGGGATCGCTGCGGCCAGGAGCACGCCCACCAGAACCAGGGCCAGGGCACCCAGTCCGAGGCCTGCCAGCGGTAGGAAACCCGGAAACAGGAAGGGCACGCCCATCAGGCGCACGATGAGCGGCCGGAAGAGGTATATGGCCAGGGCGGCAATCGCGATGCCTTGGATGCCCCCGGCGATGGCTAGCAAGCCCGCTTCCATCAGCAGTGATTGCAGTACGACCGTGCGCCGCGCACCAAGGGCGCGCATCACGCCGATCTGCCGCCGCCGTTGATTGACGGCCAAAGCGAAAATGACCGTGGTGAGGCCCATACCGAGCAGCCAGGTGATGCCCAGCAGCGCCACAACGCTATTCAGCAGGCTCAGGATCTGCTCCCGTTGTCCCTGGAAAAGGCTGCTGGTCTCCATAGGGGTGACGTTGGGGAGCTTTTCCGCGATCGCCAGCGCCACCTGGTGCGGGTCCTGATCCATGCCGACCCTCACCAGCACCGAAGACACGGTGCGCGGCGGGATATCGAGCACCTTGACCGCCAGGTCACTCGACTCCTCGGCGATCTTGAACGCCGTATCAAAGGTGAAGAACATGCTTTGATCGAGGCCGGTGCCGGTGGCTTCGAGCGTGCCCTTCAGCTCCAGCGAGGTACCATAGACCAGCAGGGCACCATCCTGCACGGGAACAAAGACGAGGCTACCGCCGACCGCCTCCGCCAGGGCGAGGCCCCCTTCCAGGTTCTTCTCCAGCCACGGCTTGAGGGTGAAGTCGGTGTCCGGATCGTAAGCGATCAGGAACATCTCGGGCACGGAGCAACAGACAGCTCCCCGCAGCGTGGAAAGGTAGATCTGCGGTGAGGCTGCTTCGACGCCCGACACAGCCCTGATGTCGTCGACGACCGTGTCCGGCATCCACATATGGGCCGGGATGCCCATCAGCAGCGCGGTCTCGAGGCGCTGGCTGTTCCCCTTGGGGACGACGATGATATCGGCACCGAGGCGCTCCAACGCCAGACGCAGACTGCTGTCGGCGCCGCGGATGACCAACGTGCCTGAGACCACAAACCCGGCCATCAAGGCTGAACAGAAAAAGACCAACCAGCTACGGAAGGAGCTTCCGGCGAGGTTGCTTATCGCAAGACGGATCAGTTTCATCGTGTTCCCTCTACCTGCATCGGAATGTGCCGGCTTTTCATTATGGGGACCCGGGTGCGGCGAACCGTCTCCAGGCCGCAGCGTCTACTCCCGCATGGCCAGGGCCGGCTCCTGCCGGCTGATGCTCCGCGCCGGCACCCAGGCGCCTATGACCACGCTGACCACGGCCAGGGCCAGAGCCGCCACCGCCAGTGCCAGGAGCAGCAGAGGCGGCGGCAGCGCAATCTGGATGCCCGTTAGCCGGGCGATAGACTCACCAAAGAAACCAACAGCGAACACGGCCAGGCCGGTACCCGCCAGCCCGCCGGCGAGAGCCAGTGCGACGCCCTCCAGCAGGAGCGTCTTCAGAACCGTGTCGCTGGTGGCTCCCAGCGCCCGAAGTGTGGCGATCTGGGTGCGGCGTTCATGGGCAGCCAGCGAAAAGACCAGACCCACAAACAACATCGACAGCAGCCATGTCATACCGAGCAGTACGAGAATGGTACGCAACAGGCCGACAATCTGCGTCCTCTGTGTCTGGAACAGGCCGGCGCTCTCCAGAGGTACCACGCCGGTCACCTGCTCCAGGATGCGGACTGCCACGTCGTGGATGTTGCTGCCCAGTCGCGCCTTGACCATAGCTGTCGAGATGCTCTCCGGCATGATCTCGAAGGCGGGTTGAGGCTCCTTCTGCACCTGCTCAAGGATAGCCTGGGCCGTGTCGAAGCTCACGAAGATCGTCTGGTCAACATCGCCGCCCGTCTCCTCCAGGTTCACAATCAGCCTGAGGGGATAGCCAAAGAGCTGGATTTTTCCATCGCCATCGGGATCGAGAACGGCAGAGCCCCCCACGGCCTCGCCAAGGCGCAGCCGGCCCACGGGATTGTGCTCCAACCAGGGCCGCAGCACGAAGTCGGTCTCCGGGTCGTAGGCGACCAGATGCAGCTCGGGCAGTGTGCAGAAGGGGCTGCCAGTGATAGTTGACAGATAGAGCTGCGGCGTCACTGCCGCCACGTCCTGCACAGCGCGGATGCGCTCCATATAGACCCGTGGCATCCAGCGCTTGGTCATCATGCCCACCAGATGGGCGCTGTCAAAATCCTGCGACATGGTGCCCCAAGGGATGATCACGATGTCGGCACCTAACCGGCTGAGGTTTCGCCGCAAGGCGGCATCGGCACCGCGGACCAGTAGCGTGGCTGAGAGACCCAGGGCGGCAACCAGAACAGCGCAGAGAAAGATAGCCCCGCTTCTGAAGAGGCTGCCGCCCAGGTTTCTCAGGACCAGTCTTGTCAGGGTCACGCGGCTTGCTGCTCCGAACCCCAGTTGAGGCCGACAGCTCCCAGACCAGCCACCACCACAACGGCGCCCATCAACAGCAGCGACGGCTTCATAATCGAGACGCAGGGCATATCGGGGTTCATGCAGACACCGATGAGCACGGTGGGCAGGAGGAGAACCACAGCGCCCAGCGATGAGCCGACAATGCCCAACGTGCGACGCGACTCTTTGTGTTGCGAGAAGATCATCAACCCCCCCACGACCAGCAGAGGTAGGCTCACGCCCAACTCGGCCAGCCCTGTCCAGTGGCACTTCATCGAGACCTGGCGACCATCGGCCAGCGTTAGCATCCGCCCGGCGGATTCACAGTCAGTGAACATAGGTACGATGCCGACCAAAATGGCAACAATCACGAACACGGCGCCGATGACCTTCATCTCTGATCTCTCCTTTGCTATAGTGGACTAAGGTTGGGTTTCTCCCAGCCGGACACGCCCGTGCAGACGAATCGTGATCCGGCCCGGTCTGGGACACAGGAATGAGAAACGCGTTACCAGGATACGACGTGTTTCAGGCTCAGATCGCCGACGGCGATGGTTGCCGGGCGACCCGACTTGATGGCCCCTTCCGTGTTGCGGTAGAGGACGTAGTACGTGCGCGCCGGCTCGACGCGATGGTTATGTAGCCCCATGATAGTCACATCGATGATCTTGCCATCATCTTCGGAGATCACAAGCGGCGCCGTCTCGGAGTAGTGCCCGAAGTTGGCGGCCTTGCCCTCGTCGATGACGCGATAGCGCAGCTCAACCATGCCGCCGTCGGCGGTCACGGCCAGAAACGTAAAGCGCACGCCGAACTTCTCCTCGATCTCGGGGCTGACCGGCATCGTGCCGGGTACCCATTTCGGCTGGGGGCCAAACAGACGCCATCCGGCGAACAGACCACCCGAAAGGATGACAAGTAGTCCAAGGGCCAACGCCAGGCGGTTCATCGCGATTCCGAGCGGCCCGTGCCAGGTTCCGACGACTGCGGTAGTTTTCTCCATCGTGGGTTCCTCTATGACTTTCGTTTTCGTGTCCGGTTCCGGCCGGGGCTTGCGAGTCAGCAAGCCCCGGCCGTATGGCTACCGTGAGCTACCTGTTGCTCAGGGTGAGCGGCAGGTAGACTTTGAACACTACTACAGCCTGCGGATCCACGTGCACCGTAGCCGAGGCTGTGGGTCCCCAGAAGCCTGAGCCGTCCAGGGCCCGTGCGTAGAAGGTGTAGTCCCCGGCTTCCCAGCCGCTGACATCGACTGTGCCTACGAGCTCCTCGTTCGGCCTGTCGAAGACGCCGTCCGCTGCCTGGAGTGGCGTGCCCGCGCCCTCACCAGGGTCGGTACCGACGAACCATTCCGCGCCGACCACGTTGGAGAGCAGGTCGGGATCATCCGCCGCCCCTGAGATGCTGACAGTGGGCCCTGAGATGCTCGCGATAGCCACTCCGGTGCCCGGGTTGAAGGTGACGGTCAGCGCTGCGACAGCCGGCCCCGCGGCATCGACGGCGCCCCGATCGATGGTGAGGATTGCTTCACCAAAGACGGTGCCCCAGTTGCCTGCAACGTCCAGGCCATGGACATGAACGATGTGGTCACCCTGAGCCAGGTACAGGAAGGCGACGACAGGGATGTCAAAGTAGACGTCCTCTGTGACCTCGTCGAACAAGCCGTCCGAGGGGAAGAGGTCAAAGCCTGTTCCGTCGGCACCAATGGTGTCGACAAACGCTTCGGCGTTGGCCAGCGGCGACTGGATGCCCGCCGCCAGAGTGTCGGCGATCGTGCCCTCCAGCCGAACGACGGTCACCGGTGGCGCACCGGATAGATCCAGCGCATTCGGTGTGAGGCTGACCGCAGACACAGACGGTCCTGTCCGGTCGAGCGTCAGGGTGATGATGCCGCCCGTACCCCAGGTACCCAACGAGTCCTGCGCCGTGATGGCGATAGGATGCAGGCCCTCGGCCAGGCTAGCCAGGTCTGTGATCGTCAGCGTGGCGGTCATAGCCGTGATAGGATTGTCGGTACGAGCCAGCTCCATCGGCAGCGGGGTGAGACCATCGATGGCGTAGGTGGCGGCCACCACGCTGTTGCGGCCGGTGCTGTGGTCGTCGCCGGTGGCCCGCAGGAGCACCGGTCCCGTGCCGTTACTCGGCTCAGGCGACAGGCTCATGCCGGCGATATTCGGCCCGGTCTTGTCCAGGTTCAGGACGGTTGAACCGACCGGCCCCCATCCGTTGGCGTCCTGGCCGCGCACGTACATGACGATGAAGTCGCTGGGCCAGGTGGCGAGGGTGCCTGCGTCAATGGCGGCTGTTGCCCCGCCACCGGCTACAACCATGGAGACACCGGTTCCGGGGGCTCCCACCGTGTCGGTGAAGAACTCGGCGGCGGTCACACCGGAAGCCGAAGCCAGGGTAGCACTGAGTGTCACGCCATCGACGCCGGTTGTAGGATTGGGGCTCACCTGCACGTTGCTGACCAGCGGCCCTGCCGGTAACGCCGCTGTCGTCGTGACCGTGTGCAGGAAAGTCATCATGCCACCGTAGGCCAGGCCGCCCGAGGCGAGGCGCTGTGAGGCGTTGTGCAGGATCAGGTTGGTGTCGTATAGAGCGAAGCGTTGGTCCTGCACAGCCGAGGTGGGAACGGTTAGCAGGGCGTCCATCGTCTGGCCGGCAGCGAGGTTCTCGGACACCACAGTGTAGGCGCCCGGGCGCAGACGGCCATCAGAGGCGATGATCTGCTGCCGCATGCCAAGTAGCCCCATCCAGTGGCTCTCTAGCCCGGCGTTGATGTAGCGCAGCAGAGTCCTCTGGCCGGGCAACACGTCGATCTCGGGAACATCCGGATAGGCCTGTCCGTTGATCAGCCAGTAGCGCGGGCCGTAGTCGTACATCTCAAAGTCGCCCGGAGCAGCATTGAGGACCGGATCGATCTCGCCCAGGACGAGGAGCACCTCATCGTCAAAGGCTGTCGCCGCGTCATCGTAGGCCCAGGCGGGATTGCTTGCCGGCCGTACGACGATGGCTCCGTACAGCCCCATGGCCACCTGCCGGACCCCATTGTCGGTGAGGCCGGCCTCGTAGAGGTAGGTGCCGGGTTCGGTCAAGGTGAAGGTGTAGGTCACCGTCTCGCCTGTGCCAACGCCCGCCAGATCGGGCAGAAGTACCTGCCCGGGGAAGTTCAACGCGACCGTCTCAGCCGGCAACGCGTTGTGCAGGATGACCTCCATTGTCTCGCCCTGGGTCCCGAGCAGTAGCGGGCCGGGCACAGACGCCGGACCGGCGACTGTGTCGGCGAAGCCCCAGATGGGGACGACTTCGCCGTCCGGCATGGTGAGCGTGCCGGGTATGGCCCATAGCTCGCAGGTGGTAGTCCCAGCGACCGAGACGCAAGGGCCTGGTGGCAGGGCGGCCATCACCGGAGAGGCGGACAGGAGGGAGGCCATGACCAGTAGCAGGAGCAGACCACCCAGAGGAGCCAAAGAACGCTTCGCTGTTCGCATTGCCTTGCTCTCCATTCTCTGTGGGCTGCCGAGGGCTTGGTGTGTTCGCGTTTCTATCGTGTTCATTTGGCGCCTCACTGACAGTTGTTAGGCAGCGGCGGATCGATGCGAGTGAAGGTGATGTGGCCGCTGAGTACCACGCCCCAAGCGGTGATCTGTTGCAGGGCATGGTTGTGAGCGATATGGTAGTACTCGCCGCAGGAGTTCAGAGCCTGATGGCCGACCGGCAGCAGGTCAGTCTGGCCCAGGTAGGGGCTGCCACTGTAGAAAGTGCCGAAGGTCAGGTTCTGGAGCTGCGGGATGACAACCGGAATGGGATTGTCGATCGGGTGCCAGTTCTCGACGTCGGTCCAGGCGAACATCTCATCGACGGTCTGGCCCGGCCCCAGGTTGACGGTGAACCTCTCGTAGGACAGGTCGCTCTGATCGGTGTCGATGAGGACACTGCCATCGCGGGCGATGATCCGGCTGTGATTCCCGTGGGGGTGGTGCGGGAAGCTCTCGCTGCCCACGCTCAGGATGCGAATCAGTGCCGGATAGGGATGGGTGTCTACATCATAGGGGTTGATGTGGATCAGCGACCCGTAAGGCTGCTCCGGCAGCCATTCAGCCCCGTTGGGAGCAATGGTGTCGGGGAAGCTGCGGCCGTTGATGTTCCAGTAACGGGGGGTGAAGTTATTCATATCGTAAGGTAGACCCTGTTCCACGGCCATATGCAGCACGGGGTCGATCTCAGAGAAGATCAACACGAACTCCTCATCGGGCGCGAACTCGGTGGTATAGGTGACAGCTCCGCTGGCCACGATTTCGTTGTAGGCCCAGTTGGGGTGAGCAGCCGGCCGGACGACCAGCGCGCCGAAGAGTCCCATGTTGACCTGGATGCCGGGCTCGGTGCCGCTCTCGTAGAGGTAGGTACCCGGCTTGGCGGCCACAAAGCTGTAGGTCACTGCGCCACCGTTGGCCGCAGCCACCGGGGCAAATGACGTCAGGTTGCCGCCAACATCGAACACCGGTTCCGACGGCACACCGTCGGCCAGCACGCCTTCCTGCCCTGGGAAGATGATCGACACGTCGTGGGACAGCGTGTTGTTCAACACGATGGTCACCGTATCGCCTTCCGTGACGCACAGGGTTGGACCTGGATGCTGGAAGGGATCACCCCCCTCGCTGAAGCCCCACATGTACACGCGGTTGCCATCGGGCAAGCTGATGGTGCCTTCTTGCGTGGTCAGGGTGAAGGTGGCGGTCGGGTTCTCGGTACACACGATGCCGTGGGGCGGCATGTCCTCGTGCCCGGCCGTCACGATCCCGTTGCTCCTCGGTACAACGAGCAAGAGCAGGGACAGCAACAGGACGATCCGTGAAAGTCTTGAGGATCTCATCTGTATCCCTCGCTTTCTATCTTACAGTCCCCACTCGTTGGGCTCGTTCTGCGGGCCCAGCGGCTGGCTGGTTGGGTAGATGTGCACCTCGGTCATCGGTCCGCCATGGCCGGCGATCCCGGGGTTGCTGAGATGGGAGAAGTTGCGGCTGAAAAGCAACAGCCGGGTCATGGTGTCCACCTCGGGCGCCACGAAGATGGCGTCGACGCTCTGACCGGCACCGACGTGCACGGTATCTGTGAAGTAGTTCTGATCGTTGCCGGCTGGGCCTCTTCCCCGCAGCAAGGTGGCGTCGTGCCCCACGACCCGCATCTTGATGCCGGTCAATCGGAACGACTGTTCCACGTAGCCCAGGTTGATGAAGCGCAGCAGCACCCGGTCACCGGAGTTGCAGGTGACCAGCGACGAGATCGGTTGGTACTGCAGCTCCGGACGGCCCGCCGGCGGGATCAGATCGCCCGTGGCGGAATCTATGGCCCCACCGTTCGGCGCGATCGTGTCCGGGTAGGCTCGACCGTTCATCATGTAGATGTCGGGGTTATAGTCGCTCCACTCCGGAAGTTGCACGTGCGAATCACACCAGTGGGCCAGGGTCCAGACCTCGCTTACTACGAAGGCGAACTCGCGGTCGTAGGCCGTCGAGCCGTCTCCGTCGTTGTAGGCGTAGCCCATCGGCGCGCCTGGAGCCGTGTTGCCACCCAGTCGGGCAGCAGACGTCGGGTCGCCGCCGAACCCGAGGTAGTTCTGCTTGGGTCGGACGAAGACCCCGCCAACCATACCCATATGCACGTGCTCCGTCTCTTCGAAGTGGCAGTGGAACATGTAGGTGCCGGGATCCCGCGCCCGGTAGAAGTACGTCAGGTCACGGGAAATGGGTACGCCTACCGATGAGTGTGGCTCACCATCGAAGATAGGGATGGCATTGCGGAAACCGTGGAAGTGCAGGGTATGGGCATCGATCAGGTCCGGCCGCATCTGCAGGCCCAGGTTGGTCAGTCTCAGGGTGAAGTCCGTCTCGCCTTGAGAGGCTGTGTCACGCCACTCGTCGAGCCAGAACATGGGCGACGTGAGTTGGGCTTTCATCTTCTGCTGAAAGACCTTGTCATGGTCATCCTCTATCGAGGTCACGTTGCGGAAGCCGAAGATATACGTCGTAAGCCCGTCAGGAGCCAGATTGTCGGGGTGGTAGGGCAGATTCTGGCCCGGCAGGTAGACCCATCCGTCAGTAGCAGCATAGTGCCGGTAGGTCCCTGCGCCGGCGGTCTGCCTGGCGGGCTGGACATCGGGTGACGCTTCCACGACCTTGTACGGTTTGAGCAGGGCCTTGGGCACCACTGCACTCACCGCCGTGACGCCGACCAGTCCGACGCCCAGCTTGAGCAGCTGCCTCCGGCTAATCTCTCGCGTCAGGTATTCCTTGCTCATGTCCCATCTCCTCATTGCTTTTCTGGGGGGGTTGGGGACCGGCCGGGTGGCCGGCCCCAACCCAGATTCTTGTTACCAGGGCATCGTGCCCCCGCCGAAGTCGGTGAGGCTGGCCCCATCCGGCATCGCGGGGACGGGCCATTCGAACCACAGCCCGATCCGGCCTACCCCTGCGTAGTACGGCCACGGGGTGTCTCCGGCGCTGAGGTCGGCCTGGCCGATCAGCAGCCCGTTCTGATAGATCTCGACGATGCCGCCCACCGTCGCCCGTGCGCCATAGACGTCGCCTGCCACAAAGCTCAGCCCACCAAAGGTCGCGTGCGTCTGCCACACGTCTCCGGGTGACAGGGTCGCCACCTGCACCGTCCCCTCCGCGGCATCATAGCCCACGTCGATCAGGTAGGTGTCCGCTCCAACGAGCCCGTCACCGGTCAGGCCGCCCACCTTAAGCAGCAGGTCCTGACGCGTGGCCGTTGCACTCGCGCCGAGGTAGGTGAAGTAGACTTCCTGGTCCGGGCCGAACGTGTCCCCGTTCCAGTGGACGAAACCGCTCCCCAGCACTTCAATGCCGGTGGCCTCGTCGAAGATGAAGCTCTCCGTATCGCCTCCCCAGTCGGGTACGATCATCGTGCCATTGTGCAAGACCAACGGCAGATAGATGAGGTACTCCAGGTTCACCGCTGCCGGTACGACCGTTTTCACGGCCTGGACGGCTGCGGCAGACGGGAAGAGGATCGGCGTGTTCGGATAGGCGGAGCCTATCTCGTCGGCGCCCATCTCGAACCTACCCTGCGAAGGCCGCGGTTGCCGGTCATAGTCCTGGTTGGGCGCCAGGATCCCATCGGCGCCGCTGACTCCGGCGTTGATGGCCGGGGAGCCCGTCGCCAGGTGATAGTCTCCCAGCAGTGTGACGGGGAGTTCCACGGCCACGATATCGGCTCCCACGAAGTTGGGGTTGCCCCGCCAGGGGAAGACCCGGACGCTGGAGTCATACTGCGCCACGACCAGGGGATCCAGGCCCACGATGTTGGAGGGATCGGGCACGCCGTTCTGAACCTGCATCAGCGTGTATGTGGGGCTTAGCTCGCCCACGTTGCCGGCCACACCCAGATCCCAGTAGAAGATGGGGCTGGGGTCGCCTGCAAGGCCGATGCCGGCCACACCTCCACCGGTCCAGGTTCCGGCCCGGTTATCCCAGAAGATGTTGTTGAACATCAGGGCATCGCTGAAGGGCGGCGAGCCGGCTGGCAGCGTGGCCTGGAGTAGGTTGCTGTTCCTGCTACTGCTGAACCCTGCCGGTGCAGCCAGCCCGTTACTGGTCATAGCCGTGGCCGAGGTGATATTCTTCATCACCGTGTTGTTGTAGAACCGCACGTCGGGCGCGTCGTTCAGTGAGACGCCACCGCCTTCGTGGGTCGAGACGTTGTTGACGATGATGTTGTTGTAGACGTTGAAGGGGAAGTTGCCGGCCATGAGGAAGCGCAGGCCCCCGCCATCGTCGTTGGCCAGGTTGCCCTGGATCAGATTAGCATAGACATCCACCGGCCCCGCGCCGGGCGAGAGCAGCGCCGGATCAGCCGGCAGCTCGCCGGCGACCATGATCCCGCCGCCTTCGTCGTACGAGCGGTTGAAGTAGATGCGGTTGTGGTGGATCATGCCGCCAGGGCTCGCGCCGTAATGGCTGATGCCGCCGCCGTATTCGGCCGAGAAGTTACCGCAGATGTCGTTGTGGACGATCTGGTAATCCTCGGCCCCGGCAAAGACGCCGATGGCGCCGGCCAGGTTGGTACCGCCGTTGCCCACAATGCGGTTGTGAGCGATGACGATATCATCGTTCTGGTTGTCCTTGAAGGGCTCCGCCACGTCCGGCGTCCCGAGCCGGATGCCACCAGCGTACGCCCCGCCGTTGTTCTCGATCTGGTTGTTGGTGATGCGCAGGTGGCGGGCATAGCCGTTGACGAAGATGCCGCCGCCCTGGATCACAACTTCAGCGGGTACGCCTGGAATCCTGCCTCCACCGACCTGGTTGAGGTTGTTCGGGAAGCCCTGCTGGTCGCCGCCCTGGATCTTGAAGCCGTCGATAGAGGCGTAGAAGCCGCTGGTGAACTCACCGTCCTCGGCATAGACGGTTATCACCGCCCCCTCATAGAGGCGCGGGTTGCCGTCGCCATCCACCGGGCTGCCGTCCCAGCCGCCGCGGTTCAGCCAGATGTCGCCCGCAGTGATGCGCCACCACTCGGCGTAGGCTTCGGTGCCGCCCATACCGCGGCCATCAAGGAGACTGCCCAGGACACCCGTGCCGTCGGTGTAGACACCGCCAGGCCCGATGCCCTGCAGCTTGACCGGTTCGTAGATGACCGGGTTCTCCAGGTGGAAGCCCAGCGGGTTGGTGAAGGGCACCGAGGCGCCGGGGTAGACTACCACCAGATCCGGGGCCGATGACAGCGCGGCATCGTCGAGCGCGTGCTGGATCGCGCCGCCTCCGTCGGCGGGATGATCCGCCGGATCGTAGGGTTTACCTGGACCTACTTCGTACAAGGCTGGGTTGTAGCCGGAGCCTCGGACGTGGAAGGTCAGGCCGTTGACCGTCTGCTGGCCGTTAGCGGCCACGACCGTCAACTGGTACGGACCGGCAGGGAAGGCGGGGGTAACGTTTCGCACCCGGGCGACGATCTCACGGTCGCTCCAACTGACGGTTGCCAGACGGGTGGTGCCCAACGCCACATAGCCGCTGCCCTTGTCCGCCCCAAAGCCCAGACCCTGGATTGTGAAGGTGTCTCCGCCACCGATCGCCGAGTAGGGTTGCGACACGGCATAGAGCTGTGGTGAGGTGTCCTCGAGCTTGCAGGCCGCCAGTTGGCTCAGGTTCGAGCCCGGGTTCCAGATGAGGGCGCCGTTCTGAGTTGGCGCCAGGTCTGACGGCACGAGCACGCCGGGATAGACCTCAAAGGTAGTACCGATGGAGCGGTACCCCGGATGGTAGCGCGAGTTAAAGGCGCCCGGCTGACCGGGATCGTTACCGTAGATGTAGTACAT
>JALOOJ010000047.1 GCA_025454475.1 Anaerolineae bacterium | reverse complement strand
GCGCTGAGCGTTGGGCCGCTGCCGTTGTACTCCAGTGTGACCACCTCGCCCTCGTGATCGCCCTTGCTGAGAACCCGAACCACAAGGGTCTGAGCGACCGCGATCAGTCCGTCCGCGTCCTGGTACTGGGACTCGTCTAGTACCTGCTCCACCCTCGCGCGTACTGTGACACCCAGAGTGGCGGTCTCTTGCGAGTAGCGGATGGGCGGCCGGCTGACGTGCATGGCGGCGGCTACCGATGCCAGCAGCGCAATAAGCAACACGGCGGCACCCTCAAGGAGGTAGCGGATGACTCTCTGTGGCGGGTGGCGGGTCATAGTGGTGTCCCGAGGCCATTATACCGCGGTCAGCGGGGCGGTCCCAGGGTGAGTTACAGCCAGGCCCAGATGCTCCAGAGCGCGAGGCTGATGAGGCCTAAGCCCACACGCGCGACCGTGGCCCAACCCCAGCCCACTAGCATCAGCTTGGTTGCCTCCATGGCTCTGGCATGGTCATGTTGCCGGCTGTATTCCACCAGGTACAGAGTGAGGAGAGTCAGAAGCACGCCCACGATGGGAGTCAGGAACAGGCTGCTCACCAAGCCCACAGCGGAGGCGATCGCGACCGAGGTCCACGTGGCGCCGCCGTCCCGCGCGCCCTTGATGGTGAATACATTGTCGGTCAGCCAGGAAGCTGCTGTAAGGAGGCTGATGATGCCGAACAGAACCGCGCCGCGCGTCCCGAACCCGTCTACGAGCCCATACACGAGCATCAGCACCCACATCACTGTGGGGCCCGGAAATATGGGAACAACCGTGCCGATCCAGCTCAGGATCAGGGCAACCATGATCACGATCTGGAAGGTCAGCGTCCACCACGGTGCATCCATTGCGTGCGCCTCCTGGTCCTCTCAGCCACCGGCCATCAAGTGAATCACGCGGACGTCTGCGTCTTCAGGAATCTCCGTGGTGGCGTAGGCATCGTAGGGAACCACGCTGCTGTTGATGCTCACGACCAGGCGGGGGAACGTGTAGTTCATATGGCGGACCAGATCGCTCACCGTCATGCCGGGAGTCCACTCGACGGACTCGCGACGGTTCACGGTGATAGTGGGGGAGCTCTGGTTACTCACAGGTGTTGTCTCACAACGGCCAACACGTCGGGGTCGTCGATGCCTAACGACGCTAGAGTCTCAGGTGTGGGTACCCCGTCCGCGGTCCATCCGCGGCGAGCATAGACGGCATCGGTGAGCAGCTCGTACTGGCGTGTGCGGTGCGTGCGGTGTGCGACAAGCTTTTCCTCGATGTTCAGGGCCGTGGGATCGAGCCCAAGCCATTCTCGCAGCTGTTGGTCGTAGCGTTCCTGGCGCGACGTGTACTCAGCAGGGGTGACCGGGCCCTGCGATCGATAGGGCACACGGTCGTGTTCGCGCAATCCCTTCCCCAGCCGGATGTTGAAGACGCGCTGGAAGTTGTACACCCGTTCCGACATACGGATCAGGTCGTCCACGGTGACTTCCTTGCCCGTGACGCCGTTGAAGACCCGAACGTAGTTCTCGACGTGGTGGGGGATCTTGGCGGGCTCGCTTGAGAGCGCGTTCTTCGGGTCGACGACATCATTCCACGGCAGCTTGCAGAAACCGCTGAGGCCAAACCAGGTTCGCCACATCGGGAAGTAGTGCAGGGCCTCGGCTTTGTCCCTGAACGTGGGAAGTTGGTTGTTCACCTGGTCCATGAAGATGAGCCAGGCCTCGTCGTGCTGAGGTCCCTTGTTGGTGAGACCATAGCCGCCCTGCTGAGCCAGTGACTCCTTTGTCACATACTCCGAGTACTCCAGCCCCTTGGCCTCCATCCCGATGTCGTCGAGGAAAGCTGCATCGGCGCCGAAGGTCTCTACGAAGTAGCGCTTCATCCTGTGAATGCCCTGACCGAAGATCAGGCCAAAGCCTGTGCCCTGAGCCATCTGGTGAAGGACCGCAAGCGCACTCGCGGCGTTTCCGGAGGTGAGCTCGATGCCTCCGGTATGGTCTTTGGTGAGAACGCCCGCCTCGTAGCATTCCATAGCGAAGGCCATCGAGGTGCCGAAGGAGATCGTGTCGATGCCGTAAGTGTCACAGTAGAAGTTGATCTCAAGGATCGCTCCGGGGTCGAATATGCCGCAGTTGCTGCCAACCCCGGCAACGGTCTCGTACTCAGGGCCGTCGACGATGACGCAGCCTCCGGCGTAGGGTCCGGTCTGGACGCGGTAGTTGTCGACCGCGTGGGCGCATGCGACCGTGCAGCCGTACCAACAGCCGTCGGGCAGGTTCTGTGTGAAGGCCTGCTCCCAGACGGCACCGTTGATCAGATGGGTATCCGGATGGGCGCCATATCGGAAGTTCATCACCGGCAGTAGATCGTAGTCGTCCATGATCTGCACCAGATAGGCGGTACCGCGATGGCGCATCCGGTTCTGAACAGGATCCCAACGCGTCACCTCGCGGCGCATGTCGGCGCCAGTCTGTGCAATGCGTTCAGGATCGGCCGGGCCGTTGCTGTCGGCCCCAAAGGATGGCGTGCGAACCACCACGGCCCTGATGTGCTTGTGACGGAAGACAGTGCCGATGCCACCGCGCCCCGCCTGTTTGTAGCGCAAGTCGCGCCGTTTGCGGTCGTAGAGGCTGAAGTTGAGACAGCCCATCCGGGTTTTCATCGATCCGCTACCCGTGGTCACAAACGCCATCAGCTCGCGGTCCTGCTCTGAGTCGGCGAACGTGTCGTTGATCCAGTGACCCAGCAGGTGCGTATCCACCGGGCAATCGGTGGGAGCAGCAAGGATCTGCACGCGTCCCTCACCGCCGGCTCCGGCAGCGGCATCGATGGTCACGATGACGTCGTGGTTCGCGATCCCCTGCAACTCAATGGCATCCCAACCCGCGAATTTGAGGTAAGGTCCGAAGTGGCCACCGGCATTGCTGTCGACGACGATATCTGTGAGCGGCGAAATCGTCGCGGCGATGGACTTTCCGGAGCCGGGATACTGCGCCGTCCCGCCGCAGGGACCGGACGATATCACGATCTCGTTCTCCTGGCTATCCCAGCGGGTGGTGTCGCTAACGGCGTGCCAGAGCAGCCATAGGTCGAATCCGCGCCCCCCAATGAAGCGGTCTTTCATGTCTTCGGTTACCGGTCGTGACGAGACCTCCGGACTGCCGACGTTCACATGCAGTGATTGGCCTGCATAGCCGTGGCCCAGGGCCGGAATCGTGTAGCTCAGTTCGGCCAACACCAACGCTGAATGCTGCTTCATCC
This sequence comes from Anaerolineae bacterium, assembly GCA_025454475.1. GTDB lineage: Bacteria > Chloroflexota > Anaerolineae > B4-G1 > SLSP01 > PWVB01. Next base: position 20,231 of record JALOOJ010000047.1, on the reverse strand, counting down.
TACCTCCCTGGGTGTGATTGCCTCGGAAGCTACGTGTATTATAGTTTCCGCAGGACACGCTGCCAATGGTCATTGATCATCCGGATGGACAGAAGGTATCCACATCGCCCAGCCTCGCCGATGCGTCGATCGTGTGGGTCGCGTTCCTTGTTCGCACATCATCGCTGCTGGCCCAGGGCCTGTGGCGCGACGAGGTGGATCAGTGGCGTTTCGCATTCCTCTCGCCGAGCGAGCTGCTAGCCAATCTGACGCGTCCCGGCTGGAACGGCCCTCTATACTCGCCCCTGTTGAGGGGATGGATCGCGCTCGCTGGCGAGAGCGTCTTCGCGATGCGGTTTCTCTCAGTTCTGTTCGGGGTGCTGTCGGTTGTGATCGCCCACGCTCTTATCCACAGGATGATCGGCTCCCGCCAGGCACGGCTGACAGCCCTCCTCATCGCAGTGTCTCCGTACATGACCTGGTATGCCCAAGAGATCAAGATGTACACCTGGGTTCCCTTACTCGTGTCGCTTGCGCTCTACGGGATGGATCGAGCCGTCGACTCGGGTCAGGCACGGTGGTGGTGGCTTGTGTTTGGCGCGACGACGTTGGCTGTCTACAGCCACATCCTGGCCGCACTTCTGGTGCCGATCCTGGGTTTGTGGTTCTGGTTTCATCCTTCACGCTCCCCTCGAGCGTGGGTCGGTGGTCTGGCTACTGCTGCGGGTCTTACCCTTCCGTACCTGCCCTTGCTGCGCTGGCAGGCTGCCCTGGCTTTCGTGCCACGAGAGACAGGCTTCCCCGCGCGAAGCCTCGGTCAGATGGTGGGAGCCCTGTTGACCGGATGGAGTGCAGGGATCAGCCAGGGGACCTGGCCCATATCAGCAATCGTCGTGCTCGCCGTTGGAGTGGGTGCCGCACTGGCAGGTGCTGGGGCGCTTCGCCTTGTACGTATCGGACGAGTTGACGCAACGGCTCGTCTAGTGGCCTGGTTGATGCTCCCATTGGCCGGTGTGTGGCTCGTGTCGCAGTGGAGCCCGATCTTCACCGATCGTTACCTGATCTGGTCCTCGCCGGCCTACTACACGCTCGCCGCTGTCGGGCTCATTGGGCTCCACAGGGCGTGGCGTCCATTGGGGGTGTTGGGGCTGGGCCTGACGCTCGTATTCGCAGGGCATGGTCTCATCGTCCAGGCCACAGTACCCATCAAGCCGCAGTTTCGGCAAGCGGTCGATGCCGTGGCTGCGCGGGGCGAAGCGGGAGATTTGCTGCTCTTTCAGATCCCCTATAACCGCATCGTCTATGAAGCGTACGCTGGTGACGGACTTGGAGCGTGGGCTGAGGCACCGTTCACGAACTGGCGTGAACCTGATGGCACCTATCAGGTTGGGACTGACTACGTGGCGCGCGAGATGCGGCGTATCGTTGCCGGACGCGACCGTGTTTGGCTCGTGTACTCCGAAGCAGAAATATGGGACGACCGCGAGCTCGTTAAGGCCTGGCTGGATGATACCCACGTCTTGCAGTATCAGGAGCATTTCGCGGGTGTATCGCTGTTCCGCTACGGTCGTCCAGCAAGATAGCCCCCGAGTGTTGCGGTTGTGTTACGAACGTAACTGTGCCGCTGCCGGATCTGGCAGCGGCACAGTATCGTCACGACATTCGAGAGGAGCCTACGGGATGCAGAGGACCTGGCCCGGGTAGATGAGATTCAAGTTGTAGATCGAGTTGGCCCGCCCGATGGCCCAGACGCTCGCCCCATAGCGAACCGCGATGGCGGTCAGCGTATCGCCCCGCACGACGGTGTGGTAGTAGCGACACCCAGGTACGGGGGTGGGGGTGACTGGCACCGGCGTCACGGGTACCGTGCCCCCTGGCGTGAACTGCTTCACTGCGACCGGGCCAGCCGGGATCGGCGACCACGGCGCTACCGGGATGGCAAGCTTCGTTCCGACGTAGATCCGGCTAACGTTCACGATCCCGTTGCAGGACGCGATCTTGCTGGGCAGTGTTGCGTAGGCGCGGCCGATGGCGTAGAGAGACTCACCGGCGCGGACGACGTGATATCCCTGAATGGTGCAGCCCGTGGGAGGAGGCGTCGTCGCTGTCGCGGTCGTGGTCACTGTCGGGGCGGCGGTGGTGGGAGCCGGGGTCGCGCCGCCGGACACGGCGACCGACCCATTCTGCGCTGTCGCCGTGATCTGCGTGCCGCTCGAGTCAGCCAGAAGTACGCTGCTGAAGCTAACGGCAGCAGCACCTGCTGCCTTGCCCTTGAAGGTGATGCTCGCCAAGATGCCACTGCCGCTCACCGGGCCGTGCGGCGACATCTGTGATACGCCGAAGTCGACTGTGCCCGCGGTGTTGCTTGCGGTGTTCTGCGCAACGAAGTCGTTGCTCAGGAAACTGCCCAGCGAGATCTGCAGGCCTTCAGTTGCGAGGTCGGCATCGACAACCTCGAGCTTCGTGGCATCGAAGGTCAGGTGGAACTCCGCACCGAACAGAGCTGTGACGTCCGCGACCGTGACGTTCACTACCAGTGTCTGTCCGACCGCGACGGCGCCTGCCGCTGGGGTGACCGCGACGACAGGAGACGCGGCCATCACGGGGGCGAACGATGCGCCCAGCAGGACCACAAGGGTCATGATCTGTAACGAGAGTCGAGCAAGCTTTTTCATGGTATATCCCCCTAGCCTAGACTGCTGCATTACCAAGCGGTTGGACCGACTTTGGTGAAGTTACCCGCTGCAATGGTTAGGTCGAAGATGTTAACCACACCGTCGTCATTGATGTCCGTAGACATTGTACCCGGGGTTCCAAAGACGCCAATGATGCCGACGACGTCAAGGATGTTCACGTTGTTGTCACCGTTGACGTCACCGCCCAACATCCGCGTGGTCCCGATGCCGACCGTGGCGCCCACGACGTAGACGTTGCTCTTCTGAGCCTTGAGATAGCCGTGATAGAAGGCCTGGACAAGGTAGATTCCACCCTGAGGCACTGGCAGCGAGAAGTTGCCTGCAGCATCAGTGGGGCCAGTCGCGATAACCCCGCCGCCGGAGTTGTACGCAGTCACGATGGACCCGGTGAAATCGGTCATGCCTTGACGCTCGACACGACCCGTGATCGTCCCCGCGGGCACGATGGAGATGGCGGGCACCGAGGTGCTGTTGATTGGCACGGCGGCGCCGTCAACGTCCGCAAGTACCGTTTCTGGCAGGACCGTAAGCCCGGTTGGGCCAACAGCCAGGCCGCCCCACGCGATCGTGGCAATCTTGCCGGTGCGGTTGGTAATCGGGGTGCCGGTGTGGCTCAGCGCGAGGTGCACACACGCCGGCGCCGCACCAGCATTGGTGCAGGGCACCTCGACCCGGTTCTTGGCCACCACTACGGAGCCGCCGAAGAAGCCCGTCGCGATGTTCACCTGGATGCCGTTGGCGGGGTTATCGTCGGCGTCATCGACGTTCACAATCGCCGGATCAAACCCCAGATAGAGGTCAACCCCCATCACACCAAGCATCGGGCTCGCGTTGTTGACGATCGAGAGACTCACGTCCGTGGTGAAGGTCCCACCTACGACGGGAGCACCCGAGGTCACGTCGCTCACGATCACCGAGGTGTAGTAGTTGGGGGCCTGCGCCAGGACAGCCTGTGGCAGCAAGCTGAGCAGCATTCCCAACACCAAGATCAACGACCAGTGTTTCTTCTGCATGTCCTTCCTCCTCTGCGAATATCGAAAGATGCTATGGCTGCACGTGATCTGCGGTGCTGATGCGCCACGCGGCGATCCCGTTCGTTTACATTGTAACGTGACACCGCAGTGCCGTAGTTACAGAGCGATTACAGAACGGTAACCGGCGTCACGTGGGAGGCCCTGCGTTTCTTGTCTTCTATGCGTTCTCAGGTAGAATGCCGCTCAGAACAGTCAGGGAGATGGGCCATGCCAGTGACGTATGCCGAACTTCGGCGCCGGTTGGACGACAAGAGACGGGCATTGCGCACGCAACTGGACGATGTCCAGCGAGAGGTGCGTGAGGATGGTGTCGGCTATAGTAACCACATGGCGGATGCCGGTACCGAAGTCTTTGAGCAGGAGCGTGACCTGAGCCTGGCGCAGCAGATGCAGCACACGTTCAGGAACGTGGAAGTTGCCCTTGCCAAGTTCGACGACGGCACCTATGGCATCTGTGAGTCCTGTGGCGTGCGCATCGAGCTGGCCCGGCTGGAAGCAGTGCCAGAGGCGGGCTACTGCCTGGACTGCCAGTCGCGCCGTGAACAGAGACGATGACGTCGGCTGAGACGCTACCTGTCCGTGAGGTCACCGCGTCGGCGGCCACCGTCACCGGACACCTTCTCTATGCCGGCGCAGTTGCAGTTTCCATCCTCATCGATCAGCTGACCAAGGCCTGGGTCGCTGCGGAGCTTCCCCTGCACCAACCGGTGGACGTGTGGTCATGGCTTGCGCCCATCCTCTCGTTCACCCGTGTTGAGAACACCGGAGTGGCCTTCGGCCTATTCCCTGGCCTTGGCGGGCTGTTCGCTGTTCTGTCACTGCTTGTGGTTGCAGGAATCGTGGTGTTCCGGCGGACTCTGCCGATTGACGACCTCTGGCTGCATGGGGCCCTCGGGCTGGTGACGGGTGGTGCGCTGGGGAACGTGATAGATCGCGTATTGCGAGGGCATGTCCTGGATTTCATCGATGTGAACTTTTGGCCATTCGCGCAGTGGCCTGTGTTCAACTTGGCCGACTCGGCCGTGGTTGTCGGCGTCGCGATCCTTCTCGTGGATTCGTTCCTGGTCGAAGGTCTAGGATCCGGTGCAAGTGGCTGAATCGGAGAGGTTGCGCATCGAGACCGCGACGCGGCTTGACCAGGCGCTGGTAGTGGCGTGGCCCACGCTGGATAGCCGTCAGATTCGTGACATGGTGACTGCCGGCGGCGTACTCGTCAACGGAGAGAGGGCGCAGACCGCGGGCCAGCGCCTCGATCCTGGCGATTCGCTGGTCGTTCGTCTGCCGGCGATGATCTCGACCAGTGTGGCTCAGGCTCCACCGGGGCTCGGTCTGCCGGTGGTCTACGAAGATGACCATGTGCTGGCCATCGACAAGCCCGCCGGCATCGCTGTGCGTTCCTCCCGAAAGTCCGGTTTCGCAACCGCGCCGCAGCTTCTCGCGACGCGATTCCCCGAGCGCGCTCACATCGGCGGGGTGGATCGGTCCGGTGTAGTCACGGCGCTGGGCGACGATGAATCCGGTCTGATGTTGATTGCGAAAGATGAGGCGACCTATCGCGAGTTGCGGCGCCTCGTGAAGCGTCAACGCGTCCAGGAAACGTACACCGCGCTTGTGGAGGGTAACCTCCGCGGCGAGTTCACGATCGATCAGGCTATAGGCAATGCCAAACGCGTCCGTGAACGCCTGACGGTGTCACGCGAAGGTCGGCCTGCGGTGACCAACGTGAAGGGTCAGCAGCACCTTAAGGACAGTGAGCGCGACTACACCGTCGTGTTGGTGAGGCCACTGACGGCACGGCTACATCAGATCCGGCTGCATCTGGCCTGGTACGGCTATCCAATCGTGGGCGACCGCATCTACGGAACGAGACGCCAGGCGATCCTGCCCGATCGCATTTTCCTGCATCTGAGCGAGATCCGTTTTCCACACCCCGAGACCGGCAACGAGGTGCGCGTAGAGGCGCAGTTGGCGCCGGAGCTCTACTCTCTGTTGGCTTATCTGCGGCGCCCCAGGTGAGCTGCATCTTCCTGATGAACTGGATCATCCGCGAGACTACAAGGAGAGACCATGCGTGAGTTGAAAGTTGCCGTGGTGCAGATGGGCCCTGAGCTTGCCAAGATGGAGGAGAACGTTGGCAAGATGTCTGAGACCATTGCACGTATCGCTACGGAACAACCTGTCGATGTCATTGTGTTTCCCGAACTTTCCGTCACCGGGTATGAGGGTGGCGCTCGATTTGCTCAGATGGCGCAGCGTGTTCCCGGTGCTGTGACGAACATCCTGGGCCAGCATGCCACCGATTTCGGCGTCTATGTCCTCATCGGTATGGCTGTCAAGGAGGACGTCGAAACCGTGCTCTACAACGGGGCAGTGCTCATTGCGCCGGACGGTGAGGTTGCGGGGACCTACCGCAAGGTGCACCTTCCGGCTGAGGAGCGTTTGATATTCCGCCCCGGGTACCAGATCAAGCCCTTGGAAACGGAAGTGGGGATCCTTGGCGTGATGACAGGGTGGGATCTGGCTTTCCCCGAGGTCGCGCGTAGCCTAATGCTCAGTGGGGCCGAGATCATCCTTCTCCCGGCGGCCTGGCAGGCGAAGGATGCCGACATCTGGCGCACGCTGCTGGTCGCCCGGGCCTATGAGAACGATACATTCATTGCCGCGGCTAACCGTATTGGTGAGGAGCCTTCCTATTCCTTCGCCGGTCAGAGTGCCGTGCTTTCCCCGTCGGGTGAGGTCATCGCTGCTCTGGAGGAGCCAGAGGAGGGGTATGTCGTGGTCCGTCTGGACCTGGATGAGGTTCGCCATCGCCGGGAGGAATCGCAGATGATGCTAGCCCGTCAGCCCGGTTCGTACCGCCCCATCGTGCGGAAATACTGAGCCACGTCGGCGCGCAGCTCACGCTGGTAGTCAAAGAGCGGCCCCAACGGGGGGCCGCTCTTTGCTGTGCTGCCTGTGGTGGGAAGCCGTCTCCTGATGCCGCACGACCGCGCTAGATCTTGCGCTCGTAGATCCTGTAGGTCCTGTAGAGTCTGGCGTCCATATTAGCCGCGGTCTGCCGCATCGGGATGTTGCTCTCCAACACCCACGAGAACTCGATGTCCTTGTACTTGGGCACACACCGTTTCATCGTCTCGACGATGATTAGCGCGTGAAGGCCCTGTGGCCGGAACTCCTCGACGACACCTCCCGCAAAGGCCCGGATGGTCGTGACCATTTTCCGCACTTTCCAGTTGTAGAGCATCTTGGCCATGGTCCACCACTCCGGCACACCGGGCCGCGGGTAGGCGCCGTGCAGTGCCTGGTTCAGATCGGGGATGGGCAGTCCCGCTGCAACGGGCCGATCGCCCTTGAAGACGAAGAAGATCGTGTCTGGATCGATGATCGGCTTCAGAGCTGTGATCTCGTGCTCAAGCTCCGCATCGGTGAGGGGCACGAAGCCCCAGTTCTTGGACCACGCCTGGTTGTAGACTTCCTTGAAGAAGCCCGCATCGCGCTGGAAATGGGCCATGTCGATTGGACGTATGGTCACATCGGATCTCTCCCGGACGTGCTCGGCGACTCTCAGCAGCTTGGGGTTGAGCCCCGTACCATCTGGCTTGACGTGCCGCACGTCGGAGAGAAAGGCAAACAGGTTCTGTGCCGTCGAGTACCCCGCGCTCTCGATGTAATCGACATAGTAGCGTGGGTTGTAGGTCATCATGACCACGGGCGGACCGTCCCAACCATCCACTAGGAGGCCACATTCCTCATTCGTGGAGTAGTTGACGGGGCCGCGTACCGTGTCCATTCCATCTTCGCGAAGGGATGCCTCGGCGGTACGGAGCAGCTCGTGAGCGGCCTCCTGATCCTGGAGTACCTCGAAGAGCCCAAAGAACCCGACTTGGTCACCCCAGTACTCGTTGTGGTTGTGATTGGCTATGGCGGCTATCGTGCCCACGATCCTCCCGTCGCGCCGCGCCGTGAATAGCCGGACCTTCGCGTGTTGGTGAAAGGGGTGGCGCATCGGGTCGACGAACATCTCCCGCTCGGAGAGCAGCGGTGGCACCCAGTAAGGATCGCCTTTGTACACCTCCCACTGGAATCGGACGAACTGCTTGCGTTCCGCGGTCGTCTCAGCCGGCACAATCGTCAGCCTGTCTGACATGATGAGTCCTCCTGTGCACTTCCGACGTCATAGGTCCGGAGATAAATGTCCTGCATAACGCAGGGAATTATAGGTTTGCGAACGGGAGCGTCAACCAAGTCGGAGAGCAGGCCTCTCCAATGCCGATCTAATGCTCTTCTAACGCTACTCTATGCTCCATGATCTACACTTCAAGTGCCAGGTTCGGATGCCCGGGCATTTGATGCTGTCGGGGTGGCGAGTTCGGGCTACAGTTCATGCGGGTAGCGGCCCGTTGTGGCCGTGAAGCGTGAGGAGGATCGATTCATGGAGACGAACAACTATACAGAGAAGACTCAGCAAGCACTTATCCGCGCCCAGCGGATGGCGACCGAGCGCGGCAGTCCCCAGATTGACCCGGAGCACTTGCTCCTGGCACTCCTGGAGCAATCGGACGGAGTCGTGCCACGCGTAATCCTGGAACTGGGCAGCGACCCCCAGAGATTGCGGGTCGATCTGGACCAGATCTTGGGACGAAAGCCTGCGGCACGTGGACCTGCCGCACAGGTGGGCGTCTCACCCGCCGTATCGCGGATCTTTCAGACGGCTGAGCGTGAGGCGCAGTCGCTGCGTGATGAGTATGTCAGTACCGAGCATCTGCTCCTCGCTATGGCCGACTCGAGCGCGGGAGACGTGGCTCGCTTTCTGGCTACGCAGGGGATCAACCGCGAGGCAGTTCTGCGCGCGTTGACAAGCATTCGTGGTGCGCAACGCGTCACTTCGCAGACGCCTGAGGGCACCTACAATGTCCTGGAGAAGTACGGTCGCAACCTTACGCAGCTCGCCCAACAGGGGCGCCTGGATCCCGTGATCGGGAGGGATGAGGAAATACGGCGCGTGATGCAGGTCCTCTCGCGGCGCACCAAGAACAACCCTGTGCTCGTAGGGGAAGCCGGCGTGGGCAAGACAGCCATCGCCGAAGGCTTGGCGCAGCGGATCGTGCGCGGGGATGTCCCAGAAGGGCTAAAAGACAAGGAGATCTTCCAACTCGATATGGGCGCCCTGATCGCTGGCGCCAAGTACCGCGGCGAGTTCGAAGAGCGGCTCAAGGCAGTGCTCAACGAGATCGCGAGCACGCAGGGCAAGGTGATCATGTTCATTGATGAGCTGCATACCGTGGTGGGTGCGGGAAAGGCTGAAGGCGCGATGGACGCGGGCAACATCCTGAAGCCGATGCTGGCGCGAGGCGAACTACACACGATAGGGGCCACCACGCTGGATGAGTATCGACAGTATGTCGAGAAAGATGCAGCTCTGGAGCGTCGCTTTCAACCGGTATTTGTGGACGAGCCGGATGTGGCAGACACGATCAGCATTCTGCGCGGGGTCAAAGAGCGGTACGATACGCACCATGGTGTGCGCATCCAGGATGCCGCGCTGATCGCTGCGGCTACTCTGGCGGATCGCTACATCACCGGTCGTCAGATGCCGGATAAGGCAATCGATCTGGTTGACGAGTCCGCGGCCCGGCTGCGGCTCGAGATAGACTCAAAACCCACCGAGCTGGATGAGATGGACCGCCGTGTGATGCAGTTGGAGATCGAGCGCACGGCGCTCCGTAAAGAGAAAGATGACGCGAGCCAACGGCGGCTGGACGCTCTCGATCGCGAGCTGGCCGACCTCAGCGAGAAGAGCCGAGCGCTGAGTGCGCAATGGCAGCAGGAAAAAGCGCAGATCGAGAGGATCCAGGACGCCCAGCGCGCGATGGAGAGCCTCCAGCAGGACATCGAGCGCGCCGAGAGTACACGCAACTTCGATGAGGCGGCACGCCTACGATATGGTCGCGCCCACGAGCTGCAGGACGCGCTGCGGCAGGCTGAAACAGACCTTCGCAAGGCACAGGGCGATCATCCCATGCTCAACTACGAGGTGGGTCCAGAGGAGATTGCACGGGTTGTTTCCGGCTGGACAGGGATACCCGTTTCGCGGCTCATGGAGGGCGAGCGGGCCAAGCTTATGCGGATGGAGGAGCAACTCCATCAGCGCGTCGTAGGTCAAGACGAAGCAGTGTCAGCGGTTTCGAATGCTGTCCGGCGAGCCCGTGCAGGACTGCAGGATCCTCACCGCCCGATTGGCACCTTCCTGTTCCTCGGGCCCACCGGCGTGGGCAAGACCGAGTTGGCCCGGGCGTTGGCGGCCTTCCTGTTCGACACCGAGGAGGCCATGGTTCGGATCGACATGAGCGAGTACCAGGAAAAGCACACGGTGTCGCGCCTGATCGGAGCGCCTCCCGGCTACATAGGGTACGATGAGGGCGGTCAGCTTACTGAGGCTGTACGCCGCCGCCCGTACAGCGTTCTCCTACTCGATGAGATCGAGAAGGCTCACAGCGAGGTGTTCAACGTCCTGCTGCAGTTGCTCGACGAGGGGCGGCTGACCGATGGCCACGGTCGGACCGTGGATTTCACGAACACGATCGTGATTATGACGAGCAACGTGGGCAGTCGCCGGATCAAAGAGGTCGGCGCGGAGGCGGCGCGCGCGCAGGTGCTCCAGGAACTGGACCAGACGTTCCGGCCCGAGTTCCTCAACCGCATTGACGATGTGATCCTGTTCGGCAGCCTGACGCGTGAGCACCTGGAAACCATCGTCGATATCCAGATCGGGCATCTGCGTAAGCTCCTCCAGGAGCAGCAGTTGGACATAGCTCTCACGGCTGATGCCAAGCGCTTCCTGGCTGATGAAGGCTACGACCCCGTGTACGGTGCGCGTCCGCTGAAGCGCGCTATCCAGCGTGAGCTGCAGGACCCGCTCTCGATCGCGGTTCTGGAGGGACGTTTCTCCCCAGGATCCACGATCATGGTTGATCTGGACGCAACGTCCCAATCCCTGGATCTGTCGTGAGCGTCCGTGAGCGACGTGAGGCGCCAGTGAGGGTGAGACTGTCAGATCCAGCGGTTATGCGTAAGGTATACCAAACCTCTTGCGCAAATCGCGACTTGTGCTATACTCTGGGTCGAAGGGCGAAGTAGGTTATGGCTGTACGTCTAGGACTGTCCAGGCTTGCGGAGACTGGGCGGTCCTTTTTCATATCCCAGCTACCTCGCCCAGGGACATCCATTCAGCATTAAGGAGCACAGCAGTGGCAGAACGAGAGACCGGTACCGTGAAGTGGTTCAACGACGCAAAGGGCTACGGCTTCATTTCCCGTGATTCGGGCGATGATGTCTTCGTCCACTTTTCAGCCATTCAGTCGAGTGGCTTCCGCTCGCTGCAGGAGAACCAGCGCGTCGAGTTCTCGGTCGAGCAGGGCGACAAGGGCCCCAAGGCCGTCGACGTTCGTCCCCTCTAGGTAGTACTAGAGGCCGACGTGCCCCTCGTGGGCAGGAAAGCTTCGTGTTGGCAAGGGAGCGTGTCTTCGGGGTGACCGAAGATCCTGACTCATAGCGAAAGCGCGACACCGCCGCACAGCCTCTCCGCAGACTGTGCGGCGTTCTGATCCCGGTAGGGCGCGGATCCAGGCTCGGTACCTCTAGAAGATGCTCCGCACCATCAACAGGAACCCGAAGATGATCAACGGGATTCCCACGATGGCGCCGACAACGGTCACCGTGAGCAAGACGCCCGCGATCACTATCACGAGCCCCAGAGTAGCCGCCACGATCCGCCCTGTCAGTTGCAGTATCCACGTGATCAGATCCCATAGTGCCACAAAGGGCCACAGGAACCACGGGGTCTTCTTCCGCTCCTTTGTCATTTGCCGCCTCCCTGGCTGTGTAATTGCGTAACACCCTTACTACGAGCCTGGGCCGGCCAAGTTGCAGGGAATGGGAAGTACACCTAGCGAACCCATTGCGGCGCAGGGCTTGCTATCGCGTACGGACTGTGCTTGGCGATGGGGTGCGGCACTCGGGGTTGGGGCAATCTGGGGGACCTTCATCGAAACCGCAGTCCGCTACCCAGGGCTCGGTGCGGGACGGCGATGCCCGTTACGCACGGAAAAGCGCACGGTGTATGATGACCGTGCGCTCTGCTGCGACCGTTGAGTGCAGGGGGCCGACTCTAGTCGATCCGGCTGTAGGCTGTGGCTTTAGACTGGCAGACAGGGCACCTTTCGGGTGGGGCATCCCCCACGTGCGTATGGCCGCAGGTGTTGCATACCCAGTAGGTCAACCCCTCAGGCTCACTTCCCTTCCGCAGTTGTTCGAGTGCGGCGCCATACATCTTCTCGTGGACCTTCTCAACTTCCCACGCCCACGTGAAGGACTTCTCCGCGGCTGCCTGCCCCTCAGCCTGAGCGTCGGCGATGAAATCCGGGTACATCGACACGACCTCGTAGTTCTCTCCTGCTGCCGCCGCCACCAGATTCTCTTCTGTGGACTTGATATCCCCAAGCGTCTTGAGATGGCCGTGTGCATGAATGGTCTCTGCAGCGGCAACTGCACGGAATAGCCGGGCAATCCCCGGGTGTCCCTCGCGGTCTGCCTGTTTTGCCCAGGCCAGGTACTTGCGGTTGGCCTGCGATTCGCCTGCGAAAGCTGCCTTGAGGTCGTCTGTTGTCTTCATGATGCCCTCCAATCTGAATGATGTGGTACCGCCCACTCACATCTTACGCGGCTTCGCGCATGTGTCAAATCTGGCGCGACGGGGTCACTCAGCGGCCTCCACCCTTTGCCCTACGGCATTAGATCGACCTCTCGGACTACGATCGATCCAATACCGAGGCTGACGGTTACCTCAACCTGGTAGTCGGCCTGCTGATAGCTGGTTGACGTGTACGTATCGCCCGACCGCGTGTAACCTGCCGGTAGGTTCCTGGCGGCAATTCCTGCATCAGCTCTGATCCTGACGCCAAGGCCGCGGGGGATTTCGATGGTCACAGTGCCGATACCGCCATCGACAATGAGCTCGGTGTCGCTCTCGCGCGGTAGCGTGACCTTGACTTGTCCCACACCGAGGTCAACTCGTGCTGTCTCAACCTCAAGATCAGCAAGGTTGATCGTCGCCTCGCCGGCTCCCAGATCCGCCGTGAGGTCGAGGCGCACCTCGGGGTTGATCGCGAGGTCCCAAGTTGCGCCCTGGCCCAAGCCGTACGAGCTCACGGGGCCACTTGACCGGGTCAGCGTAAGGCGAGCTCGCTCGCCCTCGACAAAGCGCTCAACGATGTCCTCGTTGGGCAGCAGCCGGATCGTGGCCTCAACCAGGCTCGAGGAGTCGGTGAGTGCCCCGACCGATAGGCTGCCCACCGCGGGTTCCACCACGATGGTAGCAGCACTCGCGCCATCCCGAGCGTAGGCAAGCTCACGTGTCTGACCGCGAGCTCCCGTCGTTTCGGACCTGGACAGGAACCAGGCCCCGCCGGCCACCATCGCCAACACGAGAACCGCCGCGATTGCTGAGGCCCAGCCCGATCGACGGCCCAGCAACACCTCGAGGCCCGCAGCGATCAGCAGTATTGGCCAGAGGCGGATGATCTGCCAGAAGCTCCAGCTCACGTAGCCCAGGTTGTTGAGGAGCAGGATAACCCCCAGTCCCACAAGCAGCGTCGGGCCTACCAGACTTATGTGTCGACGGTTGTTCATATTCGTTTCACCTTTCCGGCAGCTTCACTTCCGGACACTGCGAAGGAGCACATAGCCCCCAGTGAGTATCAACAGGACCGGCCACACTAGCGTCGCTGCCTCACCCGCGATGGACAGGAAGATGATGCCCATCAGGGCCAGGACGCCTGCGGGGAAGATCGCCCATAGCATGCGCCCCTCCGGTGTGGGGAGCGCGTACACGAGCGCAAACGTGAGTGCCATTCCCAGGAAGAAGACACCAACGAACGCTTCTCCTGGCATATACGGCTCAAGCCCAAGGGCGACGCCAAGCGTAGCCAGAACGCCGCCGGGAATGAGCGCCCACCATTGGCTGCGGCGTGTCAGGAAGTAGATCAGAATGAAACTCAAACCCAGGGCGCCCATGAATAGGGTAACGCCCCACTGCCCGTCAACGCCTGGGAGGAACGCCTCGAACCCGATGAGGGCTGCAAGGCCCAGTAGCGCCATTGAAGGTATCAGCGCCCACCAACGCTCGCGATCCTCGAGATACGTGTAGCCAAAGATGAGGCCGGCGACCGCGAAGAGCACTGCCCATGCCCCGCCGATGCTCAAGATCGCCAGGCTCTCGAGCAGGAATAGAAGCCCAACAACAACGAGTAGTATGCCCCACAGAACTCGTGACTGCAGCACTTTCATCTCGACGCCTCCACTTGCTCCATCCGCACCAGATCACCTATAGTAAGATCAGATACCCGGTCACCGCAACCGACTTGGCGAAGCCCGCGCTAGCGCCTCTTCTCGAATACAGCCCGCGCGAAGAGGAACAGGCCCAGCGCGATGAGCAGAATCGGCAGATAGTCCCGCAATGGGAAGCGACCGAACATATCTCCCATCAGCGAACCGAACACCAAGAGGAGAACGCCGCTGACCAGGATGGTCTGGATGCCGTCCACGATCTCCTTCTTGGACCACTTGACCAGGCCGGCGAGGAACACGCCGACGCCTGCGAAGCCAGGCAGAACCGTCCAGAGGTATGCCCAGCTCTCCCAGGTGAGCACTCCCGCATTCTGCAGGTATAGGATGCCGCCAATGCCGCCGACGATGCAGGCGGGCACCAGCATGTCCGCAGTCCCAGTCAGGGCTCCTATCACGAGCAGCCCAAAGGCCACAATGATGATGCTCATCGGCCAGGTGAAGCTGCCCTCAGCCCAGAGGCGGAGAGCTGGCACGATCTGCATCGCCAGGAAGAGCAGCCCGATGAGCATAAGGATGATGCCGGATGCGACACTCTTGCGTTTGCTGTTTGACATAACCTGATCCTTTCCCTATGTATCCCGCGGTCAGCGAGCCCCGTCGCCAGTGCCCACAGGCGCTGCCAACGTGGCACTTAGTAGTACGATCTGAGTAGGGCCAGGTTGCACGGTATGCACACGACGATGGCGGGAAAGTATGCCAGCGCCGGGGTAGCGATGGACATACGAGCGCCACCGGTTCGAGCTCCGGCAGCGTCTGGACGAGCAGCCGGCCGTACCGCGGCTTCTGCGAGTTCTCGGCCTTTGCCGGCTCTACGCCTCCCGCACCAACTCGAGCGTTTGGAGTGCCGCTGCCCAGGATGTGGCAGGATCGTCGCAGGTCTCGGTTGTGCCTGTCTGACCCTTCCAGGCCCAAACATAGAGTGCATCAGGCTTCTCCTGCACCAGCACACGGCCCTGCTCGATGACACGATGCTCTCGACCGCGCCGTACGTTCCAGCACTGAAGCCATTCGTGGTGCACCTTTGCGCTCTGCCGGCAGAGGCGGTCGAGCGTCCTGATCTGCGGAGCCATCTCCGATGCCTCACGATCGTTGTTGACCCAGTAGAGGTCGGTTCCCAGGTTGTCCAGGGCACCGATGGCCGATGCCTGACGCCACATCGCCTCATCGTGGGGCATCAGGCAGCAGATCGTCTCCAGGTGCGGTGCGATGCGCTTGCAGTACGTGGCGATCTCCTGAACGTAATCGATAACACACCTCTGACGGAAGCCTTCCCTCTCGGCGTCGGTGGCGGACAACAGTGAGGCCCCATGCCAGTCCTCGTACGTCGAGCGGCATGAGGCGCAGTAGCACTCCCGCAGTGGGGTGGGCTCGTCGACGAAGTAGCCCTCGAAGCCTCGGTCGACGATCACGTCGACCATCTCCTTGATCCGCGACCGGCACAGCGGGTTCATGTAGCATCCTGCGGCGCGGTGCGAACCATCACGCGCGACCTGGAAGCCTGCTGGGTGGTCAAGTAGGAACTGGCTCGACCGGCCGCCGCCGAAGAGGTTCAGGGCGCCCCAGAAGATCGAAATGGGGCGAAGCCCATGGTCCTTCGCGATCCTCGGGGTATAGTCGATCTTTCCGGTGAAATATGTGAAGTCGTTCTCCTGAGCGGCAACAAGCACATCATCGAGGCCCAGACGCTGCATTTCCGCGAGGTCCACCTCCAAGTGGGTCGGATCGTGGTGACCCATATAGGACACACCCGTTCGCATAGCACTCCTTTCGTTGGCGGTTACTTCAGTAAAATGAGCTGGCCCAGGGGTGCCAGGTCGTACGGCAGCCGACCGACCCCCGATTCTGCCTCCAGCCGGAGGCCGGTATCCGCAGCGTATAATCCGGCCCACAGAGAGTACGTGCCTGGAGCCAGCGTCTCGGGGATCCGCAAGATATGCTCGTCAGGAATCCTGTCGCCCGGGCGCCAGGCCAGTGTCGGATACCACCCGCGTCGAGGGGGACTGTCGTGCTGCGCAAGCGGCTGGGGATCACCGGGTTGCCAGAGGTGGACGAACGCAATGTAGTTCTCTGCCGGGCGCCCATCTGCCTCCCAGCGTAACGTGACCGTGACTACATCTCCAGGCGCTGCCGTGCTGGGCCCATCGTATCCGGCCAGCCGTATACCGTCGCCAAAGGCAACCGCCAGTGGCGAAATCGCTTGTGTCTCACCAACAGGCGATTGACTCACACTTACAACACTGACGATGGGTGGGTCGTTGGCCTGTCCATCAGCGGTCTGGGCGATCAGGCGTTCTCCCGTCTCAGCACGGTACAGGCCCAGCTCGACGCGGTATTGCATCGGTGCGGGAGCCCAATCCACAACTCTGACCGCATACGTCTCGCAGAACGCGCTGCCTACGGTCCACGCGCTTGTTGGGTACCTGCCTAGTCCGGGGTACGTGTGGCGTTCGCCGACTCGAGACGATTCCGGCCCAATCAGGTGGGCAAACACAGTGTAGTCGACGTCCATTAGGTCCAGTGCCGTCCAACAGGCTCGAACCGACACGACGCCTCCGACCTCGACTCGCTCCGGATGGACCTCGGCGCACAGGAGTTGGGCCTGGCCGCCGTAGCGCAAGTCGACGACGCGGTCGCATCGTGCTGTGACGCGATCCGTGTCTGATAGCCTCGGCGGGGCGAACGTCGTCGCCAGGCGTACGCCCGGCGCCAGGATAGCGAGGCCCGCACAGAGACCCAGCAAGGCTCGGCGCCAGCTCTCGCCCAACCTTGCTTGGGCCGAACAGATCCCGCGAAGCCCGAGGCTCGTCAAGAGCGCCCACGCCCCGAGTGCAGGAAACAGCAGTCGCCCGTGAGGGGCCTCCACCTGCTGCATCCACCGCAGCAGTGCGACGAAGGTCGCTCCAAGCCAGAGAAGACAGACCAGTCCGATGATGGGTTCAGCATCACCGCATCGGCCCGGCCTGAGAAGTGCCGAGCGCTGCTCGAGGCGTGAGCACGCACCGCCCCAGGCACGCAGTATGGCGCGGGCACCAACCACGAGCAAAGGCAAGGTGAGAAGCCAAAGCATACCATAGACTGCCTGCGGCCACGTGACGTGTCCCCATCCGTAGGCCGCCCAGAACGACCGTGCGACGGTGGGCAGCTCCAGGGCGACCTGCGCGAGGGTCGCCGGCTGTGGGCGTCCCCAGGGCGTAGCAACGTGGCGTGCAAGCCCCAGAACGGTCCCATACTGCACGGCGTTGCGGATGTACCACCATCCCCCAACAGCGGCAGTCGTCGTCAGGTAGATGGCGAGCTCGCCTACCTTGGCGCCCCGGCGAGCGCTCTGGGCGAACCTGCGCATCGGGGAGGGCGCGATCGCGATGATAGTGCCCAGCAGCGGCGCAGCCAGCAGCAAGCTGGTCTTGCCTAGAATCGCCGTCCCGGCGATGCAGCCGGCAAGCAGCACACCTCTCCGGGTGGCGCCGTACCTGAGGATCCTGGCCGAGCACCAGAGCGCCGCAGCGCCCAGAGCGGCCGCGGCGCTATCATTGCTGACGACACTGCTGATGAAGACGAATTGCGGTTGAAAGGCGACCAGTGTTGCCGTCGCCAGTGCCCAACGGCGGCTGCGCGTTGTCTCGAGGGCCAGACCGTAGGCAGCCAACACCGTAATGAGGCCAAAGGCCAGCGAAGTCAGCCGGGTAGCATGGACGGCTAGCGCCGCTCCGCGCCAAGGCCAACGCTCCTCAGGCCCGTGGATGAGCATATTCTTGTTGTCCGCCGAGGTCCCGCTGGCCTGATAGCCGAAGCCTGGGTTGTGTCTTGAAAGAAGAGGGAGGTCGTGGTCGGCGAAGCCGCGACTCACGAGCGCTGCGACCAGGTAATATAGCGGAGGCTGCGCTGCCTGCTGGTAGGCACCGCTCTCTTCGCTGTCCAGTGGCGGGAGACCGTGACCCTCAGCGATCCACCTGACGTAGGCATAGTGCCAGATCTCGTCCGGTGCCTCAAATAGCGGCGTTGCCGCGTTGTGCATCAGCACCAGCAGGGCAAACGCCGTGCACAACGCGAGCAACGCCAACGATCTCGACCCGGTGGGTTGCCTGGGTGCCATCGACTTCACGGCTCCCGCGCCCAGATGACGACAGTATCATCCGCCAGAGGCCGGCCACCGAAGGACGTTGTCGCGCGTTCCCCGGTGTTGCCATCATACATGCCAACGCCCACGTATGCGACGATGGCCTCCAAGGGGATCACCAGGCTGTGGGTACTGAGCACCCGGTCACCCGGCACCCAGTCACTCGTGGGGAAGGCGCCGTCCATTGGTGGGCCATCCCCTGTCGCGATAAGCTCGCCGCGTGGGCTGTAGGCGTGCACGAACGTGACGAAGTCCTGATCCGTGCGAGCACGGCCCTCCCACAGCAGCTTCACCTGCCACGGGCTCCCCGTGCGTATCACCGCGGCATCGACCAGTGCAAGGCGCCCATCGAAACTCACCGGTGTACTTGGGTTAGCCCAAGCCGGCGCCGCCGGTTCGTTATCCGGGACACGTATTCGAGCCAGCACAGCAGCTTCACCAAGTGACGTGACCGCCGTACGGACAGGCAGACGCACACCGGTGTGTGGTTCGGTAAACGCCACGCTCACGTCCCATGCCTGCGTCGGACCATCGTATGGGGGAAGGGGCAAGTGGTATCGGTCGCGGATGATGCGATCTTCGGGCCAGACTGACGTTCGCAGGTTCCCACGACCGGGCCAATAGTTATAGTTGAGACGCAGGTCGGTTGAGCCGGGCGCGGCACTGACAAGTTGGATGACGAGAGTTAGGTCGCCGTCGATTGGCCCAAGCGCCTGCCAGTCAAGAGCTACGTCCAGCACAGGTCCGCAGTGTGCTCTGGACGAGAGCAGGCATGCCACGTGGTCGGTGCGTAGTGCGACGGTGTGACCAACAAGGGCAACAGCGTCCCCGAATGCTACGGGCTGAGTCGCTCTTGGCGTCGGCGTCGGAGAATAGGTGGGGGGCGGCAGGTAGATGGTAACTGGCCCAGCGACGAGGGCGACCAGAGCCCAGACCGGAAGCAGCGCCCCCCAAACGGCATCCCACCGTGGGCGCGCAGCGTGCCACCCAACCGAGCACAGGATCGACACGGCAGCAATGGCGGGGAACAAAAGCCGCCCTCCTGGCGCCGGCGTCGTACTTGTCCAATGGACCCACGCTGCGCTGATGACCGCGAGCCAGCCGGCGCAGATCGCCAGCAGGACCTTACGAGGTTGGCGGAATCTGCGCCAGGATAGTGCGATGCCAACCACGCCGCCCACGGTCAGGATCAGATAGGGCCAGTAGATGCCGCGGGGATAGAAGCTGCACGGAAGCTGGCCCCAGTAGGAGAGAACGAGCAATCGGACTTCGCCCCAGTCCAGGCCGGTTGCCCGTAGACCTACCTTGGCGAGCATCGGCCCAAGAGCTGTGAGGTCGCCATAGAGGCGTAGGTTCCTCAATAGCCAGGGCGAGATCAGTGCGACAGCGGTTCCACAGATCGCGGCCCCTTCGGTGACGGTGCGCCGGAGCGTGCTTCTTCGCTGCACCCAGCGCAGTAGCAACGCGAGTGCGGCAACACCCAGCAGCCCAAGGCCACTCAGCTTGCTTAGCGCCGAGGCCCCACAGACAAGCCCCAGCAAGAACGGGCGCCATCGAGCAGGTGGAAGACGCCATTGGTCGTACGCCACGACGAGTCCCCAGGTCGCGAACGGGCGCCATCGAGCAGGTGGAAGACGCCATTGGTCGTACGCCACGACGAGTCCCCAGGTCGCTAGCGGGATAACCACGTTGTCGTTGTTCACACCAGCGGCGAGCAGCAGGAACTGCGGGTTGAACGCGACAGCACCTACTGCCATCGTCACGAAGAGACCACCCAAGTGCAACCTGCGCGCAAGGGTATAGGCCCCACACAGCGTGGCCACCCCAAGGAGCGTTGAGAAGAACCTGAGGCCGTGGAGGGTCCTCAGCGCGCCACTCCACGGTGGCGCATCGGCCGCCGGACTATGGCGCCAGACGGCCTTGTTGTAGGGGACGTACTCAGACCCGCACGCCACGAGTTGCGCCGGCACTTCGTGAGCGACAGGCTGGACCAATGGCAGC
>JALOOJ010000046.1 GCA_025454475.1 Anaerolineae bacterium | reverse complement strand
CCGCCGCGCGAGATCATAGATCCCACAGGTGTCGGCGACGCTTTCCGGTCCGGCCTTATCAAGGGGCTGGCGCTCCGCCTGCCGTGGTCCGCCTGTGGGCGGATTGGCAGCTTGGCGGCCACCTATGTGCTGGAGACGATGGGCCCCCAGACACATCGGTACACCTTGGGCGAGTTTGTGGCGCGCTATCGATCCGTCTTCGGTGACGATGAGGCGACCGCAGCATTGACGTGTCAGAACGCGATGGCAGGGGCCTAGGTTGCCACGCCTCTACTTGTCATCGTTCCATAATACCTAAGTTAAGGAGTGTGCAGAATGAAGCATCATGTGAGGAACCTTGATCTTGCCCCTTCGGGCCGGCTGCGGATGGAGTGGGCGGAGCGTGAGATGCCTGTGCTTACACAGATCCGCCAGCGGCTGGCGGCTGAGAAGCCGTTTCAAGGCGTCAGGATGTCCGCTTGTTTGCATGTGACCACGGAGACGGGCAATCTGGCACGGACACTGGTTGCGGGCGGTGCCGATCTGGTTTTGGTTGCGAGTAACCCACTTAGCACGCAGGACGATGTGGCTGCGGCCCTCGTCACGTACGACGAGATCCCGGTCTACGCCATCAAGGGCGAGGACAACGACACGTACTACGAGCACATCTCTGCTGCGCTTGACCACAGACCCCATCTGACGATGGATGACGGCGCCGACCTGGTTAGTATGATGCACAAGAATCGGCGTGAGGTTCTGGGTAACGTTGTCGGAGGTACGGAAGAGACAACGACGGGTGTGATCCGTCTGCGGGCGATGGCGCTCGAGGGCGCGCTCGAGTACCCGATCATTGCCGTGAATGATGCGATGACCAAGCATCTCTTCGATAATCGCTACGGCACCGGGCAATCCACGCTTGACGGTATCATCCGGGCGACCAATGTTCTCATTGCTGGGAAGGTATTCGTCGTAGGAGGTTACGGATGGTGCAGTCGGGGCATCGCGATGCGTGCCAAGGGCATGGGGGCCAGCGTTGTCGTGACTGAGGTCGATCCACTGAAGGCACTTGAGGCGGTGATGGATGGCTTTCGGGTTATGCCGATGCTCGAGGCTGCGACGATCGGCGACATCTTTGTCACGTCTACCGGTGACATTAACGTAGTCGATCGCCAGCATTTCGAGGTGATGAAGGACGGGGCCATCGTCTGCAACTCCGGTCACTTCAATGTGGAGCTGAATCTCGGTGCCTTGGGCGAGATGGCGGCGGACGAGCCACGCATCATCCGGCCTTTCGTCAAGCAGTACAAGCTGGCTGATGGGCGTATCATCAATGTCCTGGCTGACGGACGTCTGGTCAACCTTGGAGCCGCTGAAGGACACCCCAGTGCGGTGATGGATATGTCCTTCGCTAACCAAGCGCTGAGCGCCGAGTATGTGCTGGCGCACGCGGATGAGTTAGAGCACACCGTCTATGCTGTGCCCGAGTCGATCGACCAGGCTATCGCCAAGCTGAAGCTGGCTGCAATGGGGGTGATGATCGACACGCTAACCGAGGAGCAGCAGGCTTACCTGGCATCCTGGCAGGAAGGTACGTAGGAGCAGTGATTAGGGACCGGGGACTGGTGATCAGGGGCGTCGGAACGCCTTGCCCGATTACCAGTCCCCAGTCATCAGTCCCCAAGAACGTATGAGGGAGCCGGGTCACAGCTATGAGTGAACGCGTCACGACGTGGGGAGATCTTCTGGGCCGTCGCAGCGATCAGCGTTTCGTGGGTCGGCGTCACGAGATCGAGCAATTCCGGCTGAACTTCCTCTACTCGGTACCTCCTGCGCTTCTGTTTGTCCTTCAGGGTCCAGGGGGCATCGGGAAGAGCGCGCTCGTGGCACAATATGCCGCGATCGCCCAGGAGCACGGCTTTGTGGCGGCTGTCGTCGACGGCCTTGACGTGCGGGTGCCCGGTGAGGCCGCCATCCTCCAGGTCATGTCGACCCTTGCTAAGCAACTGGCGATTTCCGGCGCGCCACTCACGTCTTTCGACGAGGTCCTTCGAGAGTATACATCCGCGCTGAAGACGATGCAGCCGGACTCGGAGCGCGCGGCTCAGAAGCCATTCGCGGCTCAGAAGCCGTCCGCGGCTCAGAAGCCGGATACGCCTCGGGCCCCCGGTCATCCGTGGGACCTCTTAGGGGGCGTAGGTGACAGCGACGCATGGGCTACGCGTGCCTGGGACGAGTACCTGCTTCACACAGTCTCCCTGCGCCGATCCCCACTGATCCGCGATCCGATCCGTGTGTTGACTGAGCGATTTATCCAGGACCTGAATGCTTGGGCCACGGTCCGCCGCATCCTGTTGTGTTTTGACGATTACCAGAGATTCGTCACAGAGGTGAGGGCATCTGCGACGGCGGGACTTCGGCTGGACGAGTGGCTTTTCGAACTGTTGGCGCACGGACACCTGAGCACGAACATATGGCTCGTGATTGCGGGTCGCGATCCGTTGTCTCGTGTTTGGGAGGCGCTGGCAACGGTCAAGGCTGAGTTCCTGCTGCGTCCGCTCTCGCGCCGCGATAGCCGTGTGCTCTTGCGTCAGCTTGGAGTTACCGATGAAGCGGCGATAGCTACCCAGGCTGAGGCTGCCCGCGTCGACCCCCTGTCGCTGACGATCCTGGCAAGTCTTGCCGATCCAACTCATCGGCGTCAGGAGGTCTCGCCACCGGAGGGTACTGATCTTGTTGAGCGGTACGTTGCTGGCCTGGAACCGATGCTGCGCGCGGCAGTGCTCAAGTGTGCCGTGGCGCGATGGCTCGATGAGGGTGTCATCTCTGCGTTGGTGGGAGACCAAGCCGTTACACGAATGTTGCAGTGGCTGGAGGATTCGCCGCTGGTCGTCGGAGCCGGTCAGAACCGGACGGCTCGGAAGCCGTGGCCCGGAAGCGGTGGGCAGAAAGGCTGGCGGTTTCGGTCCGCGTTGCGGCCCCAGTTGGATCTGCTGGCCAGACAGGCAGGGGGCTTTACCTGGGAAGCCGCCCATCAGACGCTGTACGCTTACTATCGGCAGCAACTGGAGCTTCGCGGCCCGGAGCCTCAGTACCTCGATCCGGTATGGCAGCACTGCCAGTTGGAGGCGCTCTACCACAACCTCATTGCCGGAGATGAGGCGGAGGCGCGCGATGCGGCGCTCTTGAGCTTCCTCAGGGGGGTGAGGCAATTCTATCCGTGGGCGGGGGCCGTCGTGCAGGTGTGGCATGAAGCGGCGGAGGTGTGTCGGAACGCGGCCACATCGCATTGGGCCGACCTGGTTGGCGGTGGTTGGGCTGCATTGGCTCACCGCGACTGGGAGACCGCGCTCGCTTTCACGGACCAGCTTCTGTCCGAGGATGTCGCTGCCGCGAGCGCTCTATGGGGATCTGAGACTCGCCAGGCTCTGCGTGCGTTGCGCCAGCTGATCGCGGGGCGTCTGGCTCTGCCGCCTGAAGTCGAGGGCGCAAGCCGCCTGGACGCTATACAGGAAGAGCTCGACGAGGAGCCCACTCAGCCGGAGAGCGTTCCTGATATCGCCGATTCCTCTGTGGCGTGTGACCTTGGCGCCGATGCAGACAATCGGCCCTTGCTGGATTCCGCGGATAGTGAGCCGTTGGCGGAACCAGCGGCGACATCTGCGCCGGACACCGGTCCGTCCGTTGAGGCGATGGCCGAAGAGCACTGTGGATACGCCAATAAGCTTCTGAGCGAGGGCGCGTATGCCGCAGCTATTGAGGGATACGACCAGGCGCTTGCGCTCGATCCTGATAATGTAGCAGCCGTCTACAACCGGGGACTCGCCTATTCGCAGATTGGGGCATTGGGCAATGCGCTGACCGATTTCAGCCGCGTCATCGAACTGGCCGCCGGCGACACCGATATTGATCGTCGGATGCAAGCGCACCACCAGCGGGGTCTGGTCTGTGTTCGGCAGGGGGCTCTGGATCGCGCTATCGCCGACTTCGACGTGGTGATTGCTAGTGCCCAAGCCATTCCGACGGCGGCTTCTGAGCCGCGAACGGCTTCTGAGCCGCCCGTTCCGACGGCCCAAGCCGTTCCGACGGCCGTGGTCTATGAGCGTGCCAATGCGTACTTCCGGCTCCAATCGTACCAACGAGCCATCGAGGACTACACCTGGGTGCTACGGCACAATCCAAGCCATGTTGAGGCCTATCTGAACCGCGGGCGCAGTCATGCGGCGCGAGCTGACTATCTCGACGCACTTCGGGACTACAACCAAGCCATCGCCCTGGGTCCCAACCGCGCCATCGCCTATAGCTATCGCGGGCAGGCTTACATTCGGCTGGAGCGCTACCCCGAGGCGCTGGCCGACTACGCCCGAGCTCTTGAGCTCAACCCCAGGGACGCCTCCGTCCACAATGCCCGCGGCTTGCTCTATGTGCGTATCGCCGCGTATCCGGAGGCCATGGATGCCTATCAGCATGCCATGGCGATCCAGCCGGATTGGGCCACGCCCTACTACAATGCTGCGTGCGCTGCGGCACTGGCGAACGATGCTGAACATGCTATGACCTGGTTGGCGCGCGCTATTGCCTTGCGGGATGGGTACAGGGCGATGGCTCTGAAGGATACCGACTTCGCTTCCATCCATGAGGACCCCCGCTTCGTTGAGCTGGTCGGGATCGACGGGAGCTAGGGGACGTGCTGAAGCTCGGGGGGGATTGGTATCACGGTCACATCTGCACCATCGACGCGCTTTAGGCGTGCCTCCGGCGTGTATAGCCCTATTTGTAGCGAGCAATCGCGACAGCGTCCCCCAGGGACGGTGAGGAAGAACCGATCGCGTATCCGCACACCTTCTCTCCATCGGCTGGTGGGGTACGAATCGGCGCCCGCGATGTGGTCGTGCTGCGCAATAGGCTCGGTTGACGTAGGGGGCAGGAGATGCACGAACACGCCGTAGTCCTCGTCTAGATCGCCTATGGCTTCCCACCACAGGTCTATCTCCCAGGTATCGTCGCTCCGCGTGATTCTGTATCCCAGGAGTTGAATGGGGGCTTGGAAGGCGACCTCCAGCGGCACTTCGGGTTCGGCGAGCCGATCGAGCGGCCGGCACCCGGTGATATCGAACAGCAATAGCCCAACGTTGGTGAAACTCTGGTCGACTGGAAGACGTTGGCATTGTCCGACCAGCATGCTCTGGATGACGTTGGTGGGGTCGGCGAGATGCTCTTGCCAGAGCACTAGCCAGAGTCGCTGACTGCTGCTTTGGTCTGCCCGTGGCCCAGCTTCCTCCTCAAGGATCGTGAGATCCTTCATGTCCACCGCCTGCGAGGTATCCAGAACGTGTACTCCGCGAGGCACACCAAACAGGTGTGCCTCTCCGCCGTAGTAGTAGTCAATCGCAGAGGTCGCATAGCCGCCCACCACAACGATGGCATCTCCGGGGTTGTCGTGCTCCTCGATATAGCGCGCCGCTCCCCTGAAATCGGGTTTGGGATGCCACTCGTCCCTCAACGCGAGCGCCCACGTGCCTTCGGCCTGTCGACCTACGGCTACTGTTGCCAGCACAACCCACATCGCGATCAGTGCTGTCCCGGAGATAACGAAAGGCGTTCGGCGCAATGCGGGTCGGCCTCGTGGCGTCACGAGTGACTCCCACCCGGTTCCCACGCCGACCACAAGCGCCACCCCCCAGGAGGGCAGTAGGTACCGTTCGCTCCACTTGGCTTTGACCAGAGTGAGGAGAAACAGCGCGATGACCGGCAGGGATAGCGACAGCAGAAACCACGCCAGAGACCTAGACCGAAGTGCTAGCCTTCGCGTCGGGACTGCAAAAGGCGCCCAGAGCAGCGCCGCCAAGAGCGAGGCCCCAGCAACGCTGATGAAGAGCCCGCTCCATGGCTGTCCAAGGTATTGACTCACGCCATAGAGGACGGGGATCCAGCGCAGCGCCGCGAGGGGAACTGCGGACACAGCTGTGGCATCGATACGGACGCGCCATAGGGCCCATAGAGCGATAGGAACTGACAGAGCCGCCAGTAGCAGGTTCGCGACCCAAAACGCGGTGTTGCGTCGGCTTGTGCCTATCGGCCCGATGCTTAGCGTCCCCCATATCGCAGATACCAACCAGGCAAGGCCGGCATATGGGTGCGCGACGAGCATCAGGAGCCCTAACACCACATAAGCGCCTGCCCCTTTCTTGGTGATCACCAGACGCCAGCTGGCCCACAGGAATCCCGCGGTTAGCGGCACGGCGAGGGCGTACATCCGAACTTCCTGACTGTAGTAGACGAAGATGGGGAGCGTCGCATAGGCGAGCGCGGCGCCCAGCCCTGTGGCCCTGTGCCGCGTGATGGCGTGAGCTAGCTGGAGCACGACCGGCACTCCAAGAGTCCCCAGAAGCATCGACAGGCTGCGGGCCGCGAATTCAGAGGGGCCTGCGACCCTGATCCACCAAGCGAGGAGCAGGCCGTGCAGGGGAGGTGCGTTATCCTCAGCAAGGAGCCCCAAAACGGCACGCACCGGGCCTTGCTGTGCATGGTGCAGCACAAAGGTCTCGTCGTACCAGAGTGAGCTCTGCGTCAGCCCCCACAGCCTGAACCCGAAAGCCAACAACACGACAAGTAGGGCCAGTGTTCTGGCGTGAGTCCGTCCCGTATGGGTCATGGCACAGATTATACCTGCCCCGCGGTCTACCCAAAGCGGCTGAATACAATATAATCATTTTCGATATGTTGCGGCTGCATGCTGTGCCTGAGCTCAATTCCGATCGCGATAGGGTGGAGAGATGAGCAAGAGGTCAAGGTTGCTGATCCGCGGTGGCATGTTCGTGACGCATGAAATGATGGTCTCCGCGGATATATGGATCGAGGATGAGCGCGTCAGGGCGATTGGGGCGGACCTGCCGGTGCCACCCGGCGCGGAGATCGTCGATGCCTCCGGGCTGCTTGTGTTGCCTGGAATCGTCGACGCACATACGCATCTCAAGCTCGACACGGGTCTCTACCAGGCAGCCGACTCCTGGCTCGAGGGGAGCCTGGCTGCGGCCTTCGGCGGGATCACGACCGTTGTTGACTTTGCGACGCAGTCCCAGGGCCAGAGCTTCGAGCAGGCGCTCGCTAACCGGTTGGCAGAGGCGTCGGAGTCGGTGATCGACTATGCGTTTCATATGATGGTGACCGATGTCCCGCCAGGCCAGGAGGAAGAGCTTGGCATTCTACCCGAGCTGGGGATCCAGAGCATCAAGCTCTATACCACCTATCGCCCGATCTATTATGCCGATGATGCCACGTTGGTGCGATTGCTGGAGGCCGCAGCGCGCTATGGGTTGATCAGCTTGGTCCATTGTGAGAACGACACCCTCGTCACGGCGCAGACGGCGGCGCTGGTTCAGACCGGCGAGACAGGATGGGCATTCCACGGCGCCTCACGTCCACCCCTGGCGGAGCAGGAGGCTACTTCGCGCGTGCTATTGTTGGCCAAGGCCGTAGGGGCGCCGGTGGTGATCGCGCACGCCTCTACCGGGCGCACTTCGCTGCTTGCGGCTGAGGCACACGCTTCAGGCCAGATCGCTTTCTCAGAGACAACCCCGCAGTACCTGCTACTGGATGAGACGCTGTATGAGGGAAGCGAGCCCTGGCGCTACATCCTCCAGCCCCCTCTACGCGCGAGGGCCGAGTCGGAGGCGCTGTGGCGCCTGGTTTCGGATGGGCGCGTGGATATGATTGTGACGGACCACTGCGACTACAGTGTGGCGCAGAAGATGGCCTTGGATGACTTCACCAAGACGCCTGGGGGACTGCCCGGCACTGAGACCTCGTTGCTGCTCATGGCCACGTACGGCGTGGCGGCAGGTAGGCTCGAGTGGCCCGATCTCGTGCGCCTGATGTCGACGAACCCAGCCCGGATCTACAACTTGTGGCCACGGAAGGGCACGCTCATGCCGGGGTCAGACGCCGATTTGGTGCTCTTTGATCCTGCCGCTGAGGGAATCCTTACTGCCGATGACCTGCACATGGTGGCCGGATACACCCCATTTGAGGGGGTCGCGACGAAGGGGCGCGTCGTCAGCACGCTTCGCCGTGGCACGTTTCTGGTCCGTGATGGTGCACCCGCCGCCAAACCTGGCAGCGGTGCATATATCAGGCGCGGGCCGCGTTTCTGGGATTAGCCCGATATGGATTCCGGATTGGGAAGTGTCGCCCTTGTTCTGTTGGGTATCCTTATTGGTGTGATGGTGTCCGCATGGCTGTCCCGGCACCGCGAGCGAGTGGACCGCGACATCCTGCGCGACGAGGTTTCAGAGACGCTGGAGGCCCGTGCTGAGACCGAGCGCGCGCGAATCGTGCGCGCCTACGAGGCCCAGATGCGTCACCTTGTGGAGCGGCATCGCGAGGAGGTGTCTCAGGTGCGCACTGCTACGGTGAACCAGAGCCGCGCTGTGCTCAAGGGCAAGATGGCAGAACAGGTCGCTCCGCTGCTCCCCGGCTTTGCCTATTGGCCGGCTGATGCCAGATTTCTCGGTGATCCAGTTGATTACGTCATCTTCGATGGGTACAGCGCGTGCAAGGACAACCACACCGACGGCAGTGATATTGAGGTCGTGATTCTCGACATCAAGCGTGGTCAGGCTTCTTTGACGCGTGAGCAGCGCCGGATCGCCGAGGCTGTGGCCTCTGGCAGGGTGCGATTCGAGGTCGTGCGCGTTCTCGCGGATGGCACGATCGACGCGCGGCGTTGGCCGGATCTGAATGGCTCGGCGGAAACCGGATCGCTGGCGCGCGAAGAACTGGAGATCTAGGAGACGCTTCTCTATGAGGGACATCATCCCGGAACTGAGACGTTGGCGACTTAGGGGCGAGACGGATATCGTGCTGGCCACCATTCTGGAGACCCGAGGCTCCTCCCTGCGACCGCCGGGGACGCGGATGGGGGCCGTCGGAACGGGCGGCTCGGAAGCCGTTCGCGGCTCGGAAGCCGTCGTCGGAACGGCTGAGATGCAGGTTGCGGGTTCGGTGAGCAGTGGCTGTGTCGATGGTGATGTAATCGCCGAGATGGAGGCCGTGCTGAACGGCAGCAGCATCCGCCATCTGTCGTATGGCATCAGTGACGAGCAGGCCTGGGGCGTCGGGCTGTCGTGCGGCGGTGCCATCGACGTATTTGTGGAGCGCTGGACCGAGCTCCATGATGCCCTTATGGACGAGGTCGAGGCCAAGCGCGCCGTCGGCTTTGCAACGCGCACAGGCGGCTCAGAAGCCGTGCGCTCAGAAGCCGTGCGCTCAGAAGCCGTGGTCGCGATGGGCGAGCGGCATCTGCTGCATCGTGCGGATGGCACGACGCTGGGCACGTTGGGAGATTCTGATCTTGACGGTCAGGTGTTGATGGAGATGGCCACTGTGTGGCCTGGGCCTCATGCTCAGCGCCGCGCATATTCCCAAGGTGAGGTGTTCATCGAGGTCATTCCCCCACCTCCCGTTCTGTTGGTATTCGGCGCGACTGACATTGGCGTCGCTCTCTCGAAGATCGGAAAGGCGAGTGGGTTCGAGGTCATTGTCAGTGATGCGCGGCGCACCTTTGCTCAGGCCGAGCGTTTTCCCGATGCCGAGATGCGCTTCGGTTGGCCTCAGGATTCCTTTACTCCGCAGGACCTGGGGCCAGGTTGTGCCGTTGTGGTGCTCTTTCACGACCCCAAATTCGACATCCCGGCGCTCTCGCTTGCTCTGAGGAGTGAGGCGTTCTACATCGGCTTTCTGGGAAGCCGAAAGACGCAAGCAGACCGGCGCGCAGAGTTGCTTCAGGAGGGTTTCGGGGAGAGCGACCTGGCGCGCATCCATGGTCCGGTTGGACTTGACATTGGCGGGAAGACGCCTGCCCTCATCGCACTCTCGATCATGGCGGAGGTCGTAACGGTGCAGCACAGGAAGAGTGGCGGTATGTTGCGCGACCGCGAGCCATCGAGGTAGAGGGATAGGAATATGGTCAAATGAGCAGATCACAGGGCAGGAACAGGCGGCTCGGAAGCCGAAGGCGGCTCGGAAGTCGGGGACTCGAACGCCAAGTGTGTGAGCAGTCATGGCTGCCTGACCCAATCCCGGCGGAGAGTTTTGGCGATCGCGAAGGTTGGGCCAATATCAACCGCTCGCCCCATGACCGTGTGTCGGGCGTCGTGTACAAACGCGCCGCGTCAATCAAGCGTGTCCTCTACGAGCTCGCTGATACAGCTCCAGGGGAGGCTGCGGGCGAGGCGGGAAAGGGGCAGGCAGTCGTCCGCTGGCTCTTCAGTGAGGCGCCCGGTACCCAGGAGCGCCTGTTACCTGACCGCGGCTTCCAGTTTCTGCATGACTTGACGCTGAGCTCTGGCTCCAGGGCCGCGCAACTATCGCACCCGGGCCTGGATACGATCGTCTACGTGATTGACGGACGTGGTGCGCTCAACCACCGACCAGCTTCTGGGAGCCCTGTCGTAGTGCGCCCACTACGCCCTGGCGATGCTGCTTTCATCGCAGGAAGCGAGATGTACAGCCTTGAGAACCTCGATGCGGTTGTGCCTCTGCGCGTGATCCTCCTTGGTCTGGCGACGAATGGCTAGAAGGGTTATCGTCGTGGGCGCTGGAGCGTCTGGGTTGATTGCTGCAGGTCGAGCTGCGGAGCTTGGGGCGCAGGTGCTGCTCCTTGACAAGATGGACGAGGCCGGCAAGAAGATCCTGATCAGCGGGAAGTCACGCTGCAACATCACCAATACCGCACCGCTGGACGAGTTCCTTACCTACTTCGGTCCTCGGGGACGGTATCTGACCAACGCGTTTCACCGCTTCTTCCGCGATGAGTTGCTCGAGCTCTTGGGACGCTATGGGGTGCAGACACAGGCCGAGCGTGGCGGGCGCATTTTCCCCAGCTCAGGACAGGCGGCCGATGTCCGTGACGCCCTGCTGCGTTACGCTGTCGAGCACGGCGTCGAGGTGCGGTATCTGGCCGAGGTGACCCAGGTCACTGTATCCGACGATCACATAACGGGCGTGGAGCTCGCCAGGGGCGGGCGCCTGGCGGCGGATGCCGTGATTCTGGCTACAGGGGGTGCCTCGTGGCCCGACACGGGATCCACAGGCTATGGCTACGTGATGGCACAGGGCTTGGGTCACACCATCGAGCCGCTTCACGCCGCGCTCGTGCCGCTCACGGTTGCGGAGCGCGCTACGGCCAAGGCGCTTCAGGGGGTCAGCCTGAGGAATGTCCGCTGTACCTTCTGGACGCGGGAAGGTGCCGCCCGAAGGAGTACGGGCGTGGGGGAGGGAGAGCGAAGACTGCACATCCCCTATCCGATCCCCGACACAGGCGAGCTGCTCTTCACGCATTTTGGGGTGTCGGGCCCTTTGATCTTAACCGCGTCAATCGCCGTTGTCGATGCGCTGCGATCGGGGAAAGAGGTGATCCTGTCGATTGACCTGAAGCCGGGGATGACCGTGGATGAGATCCATGCACGGCTCCAGCGCGAGTTCGAGGAGCGCCCACACCTACAGCTGCGGACGCTGCTCCAAGGCTGGGTTCCAGCGAGCCTCGCGGATGTGCTCGCTGAGCTTAGCGCCATTGAGGAGGATCGGCACGTCCACCGCATCCGAGCCGACGAGCGCGCAGGGCTGGTCAAGTTGCTCAAGGGCTTTCGGTGGACCCTTGTAGGCTCGCTTCCCATCGCAGCTGGTATGGTCACGGCGGGTGGTGTATCGCTGAAGGAAGTGGACCCGACGACGTTTGAGTCTCGAATAGTGCGCGGGCTGTTCATCGTGGGTGAGCTTCTGGACCTGGCTGCTGACACCGGCGGGTTCAACCTGCAGGCGGCATTCAGCACCGGGTATCTCGCCGGCGCCGCAGCGTCCGGACGCTGAGCATTGCCGCCGCCTGAGGGCGCACAGGTTGACATCGTGCCGCCCGGGGGTATCCTCTGAGGGCTGCGCGGGGTGATTGTCGCGCGTCCAGCGGGAGGGTCTTGGGCATGCTACCGTGGCCGAATGAGAGCGATGGGCATCCGTATATCGCGATTGAAGGCGTCATTGGCGTGGGCAAAACCACACTGGCGCGGTTGCTCCAGTCGAGACTTCAGTCAGGCACAATCCTTGAGGCCTTCGACGAGAATCCCTTCCTCTCCGATTTCTACGGAGATCGCACGCGGTACGCGTTCCAGACCCAGCTCTTTTTCCTGTTGAGCCGGTACCGGCAGCAGCAGATGGCGCCTGATCGGCTAAAGCAGGGGGCGCTCCTGGCTGACTACGTCTTCGAGAAGGATCGGCTATTTGCCCACCTGAACATCCGGGGGGTGGACGAGCTGGAAATGTATGATCGGCTGTATGCCGCTCTGGCCGAGAAGGTGCGCCTCCCGGACCTGGTGGTGTACCTGCGGGCGCATCTCGATACGCTGATGGCGCGTATCGCGATGCGCGACCGCACATTTGAGCGCAAGATGGATCGGGACTACATCGCCGCGCTGCGTCACGAGTATGAGCGTCTGTTCGCTGACTATAGCGCTACGTCGCTGTTGGTGATCGAGACAGATATGCTGGACTTCGTGCGCAATCCTGACGATTTGGATGCGATCGAGCAGCGTATCCATGCGGCACTGGCTGGGGTGCGGCAGCCCACGCTGCCAAGGATCGCGGCCTGGGACAAGCGGCTTGGAAGCCGGGCACCCAAGCCGTCGCCCGCACAAGAGTGGCGCACCAAGGTCCAGGAGGACACGGAGTTTCAGGCCCTTGGTGACTTTCTGGCTCTTGCGGAGGCGGTAGGGCGCGTGGGGGGGGCGCTGGGACAAGGCGCTGCTGCAGCGCGGGCCGCTGCATCGTCCGAGGCTGCCTCGGAAGCGTTCCGCGAGGCCTTGGTGGATGCCACCCGCGCGCTGAGCGCTCTGGCACAGAGCTCGGGGATTGGGCTTTCCCCTGACCATGATTGAGCGATGCGGTGCGGGAGGTGATCTGTGACCAAGTACTTCATCGCTGTTGCGGGCAATATTGGCGTTGGCAAGTCAACGCTGACGTCATTGCTCAGCCAACGCCTCCGCTGGGAGCCGTTTCTGGAGGGGGTGAGCGACAACCCTTACCTCGCGGACTTCTATGCGGATATGGAGAAGTGGAGCTTCCATTCACAGGTCTTCTTCATGGCGCGACGGCTGTTGCACCATCGACAGCTTCTGGATCGCCCGAACTCAGTCATTCAGGATCGAACCGTCTATGAGGACGCGGAGATCTTCGCCCGTAACCTTCACATGCAGGGGTGGATGAGCGAGCGCGACTACGCCACATACGCTGAGCTCTACAGAGCCGTTATCTCAATCCTACCCCCGCCGAATCTGGTGATCTACTTGCGAGCTTCGGTGTCTGTGCTTCAGGAGCGCATTCGCCAGCGTGGCCGGACGTACGAACGCCAGATGAGCGATGCATATCTGGTTCAGCTGAATCGGCTGTACGAGGATTGGTTTGAGCATTTCTCACTGTGTCCGGTATTGACCGTGCCGGCGGATCGCCTGGACTTCGTCGCCAACCCGGAGCATTTGGCCCTGGTAGCCGACAGGATTCTGGAGCGTCTGAGCGGCAAGGAGATCGTGCAGTTCGACGTCGCGCAGTGACCTCCGGAATGGATTTCGCACGTCGAGAACAGCTATCGCAAGGGCATGCTAAGGTGAATGCAGCAAAGGACCTCTACCAGGCGCTGTTTGAGGCAGACGTTGATCCGATTGCCGTTCTCGACAGTGAAGGACGGCTCCTGATCGCGAATCCTGCTGCTTCCGCCCTCATGGATCTCGATGCCACAACGCCCGCCGGGGTGACTCTCGAGCGGCTGGGCTTCCTAACTGAGCCGTTCTCTAGCGTTATTGAGCGGATTGCCGCGGGTGGATCGGCTACCTGGGAGGTCGAGACGGCGGCCGTTGGGACAAGCAGCCCAGAAGCCGTGCGCGGTGCTGAAGCCGCTGTTGGGTCGGCTGGGCGGGTGCTAGAGGTTCGGCTGTCCAGACTCTCCAACGCTGCTAGTGGTGTTCCGACGGACCTGGGACCCTGGATTTATCTGTGGACGGCGCATGACGTTACGGACCGCGTGAAGCTGGAACGTGCGCGCCAGGATCTGGTCCATATGGTTGTGCACGACTTGCGAGTCCCCCTTGGCAACATCCTCAACAGCTTGGATCTGGTGCTGTCGGCGTGGCGTGAGCAGGACGTGACCATTCCTGTTGCGCAGATCCTCGCGATCGGGCTGCGAAGCGCTCGTCGGATGGAGCAGCTCGTCAACGATATCCTCGATTCCGCACGGTTGCAGGCCAAGAGGCGGCCCCTTGCCGTGGTCGAGATCAGCGTTCCCCAGATGGTGAGTGAGGCAGTTGAGGCTGTGAGCACGGCTGCTACCCGCCATAACCAGACCCTAAAGGTCTCCATCCAGCCCGATCTGCCGCTTATGCTGGGCGATCCCGACTTGCTGGGCCGCGTTCTGGTGAATCTGCTTTCGAACGCAGTGAAGTTCGTCCAAGACGGGGGATCGATCGCATTAGGCGCGGAGGTCGATGCCGATGCGTTCCGGTTCACCGTCTCTGATAACGGCCCCGGCATCGCTTGGGAATACCAGGCTGCCATCTTCGATCTCTATTCGCGTGGCGACGTGCAGCGGATCAAGGGTGCCGGGATTGGCCTGGCGTTCTGCAAACTGGCGATCACCGCGCATGGTGGCCGGATCTGGCTCGACAGTACGTTGGGCGAGGGCGCTTCCTTCAGCTTTACAATCCCGAGGGTCCTTCCCCAGAGTGCTGCCTATTATCAGGAGGGAGAGGGATGACGTGGACGCGGATCCCGGGCGTCGGAACGGCTCCGACCGGCGTGGGAGCTACCGCGAGGCTCTATTACGATGACGCGACGCTGCGTGAATTCGACGCCACGATCCTTGGATTGCGCGAGCTGGCGGGCGAGGATGGTGTCCCTCGTTCTGCGGTCTGCCTCGACCGGACGGCGTTCTACCCGACGTCAGGGGGCCAGCCTTACGATACCGGCGTGCTCGATGAAATCCGCGTGGTCGAGGTGCTGGAGGATCCTGCGGACACGAGCGTGATCTGGCATCTGCTGGCAGAGCCAGGGCCGCCGCAGGGGAGCACCGTGGTTGGGCGCATCGACTGGACACGCCGCTTTGATCATATGCAGCAGCATACCGGGCAGCATCTGCTTTCCGCCGCTTTCGAGGACGCTCTATCAGCCTCAACGGTGGGGTTTCACCTGGGGAGCACGTCAAGTACCATCGATCTGGAGATCGCGAGGAGCGAGTGCTCAGAAGCGAGCATGCGCTCAGAAGCTGGTGAACGCTCTCAACTGACCTGGGAGACGGCCTTTGAGGTCGAGGCTGCGGTCAATGCCGTGGTTTGGCAGAACCGGCCTGTTACGGTCAGTATCGTCGATGAGGAAGCGATCCTGTCGATTCCGCTGCGAAAGCCGCCGGCCGTCACTGGCGAGATCCGCGTGGTCTGGATAAACGGCTATGATGCCTCAGCGTGTGGGGGAACTCACGTCGGCGCTACGGGGGAGATCGGTATCATCAAGATCACGGGTATTGAGCACTACAAGGGCGGCGTCCGGGTCAGTTTCGTCTGCGGCCGGCGAGCTCTGAAGGTCTACCAGGCGTCGCTCCACACGCTGCAGAGCGCAGGCCTGGCTTTGTCGGTGGGACCTGATGACCTGCTTGGGGCGATTGCACGTCTACAGGACGAAACGAAGGTACTTCGACGCGATGTGCGGCGACTCCGGGAGGCGGTCCTTGATGATGAGGCCGAAGCGCTGTGGGCGGGGGCGCTCGTTGTGGATGGCGTGCGGGCCATCACGTCGCACTGGGACGGGAAGGACTTCGCTGATGTCCGGGCACTCGCCGGGCGACTACGAGAGCGAGCTGGCGCGCTGCTTCTGTTTGCGGTGACCGAGGGTGAAACCGTGCGTGTCCTCGTCGCCCGGAGCGATGATCTGGAGCTGCTTCACGCAGGTGCAATCCTGCGCGCTCTCCTCGATGCACTGGGCGGGCGCGGCGGTGGTTCTGCAACAGTGGCCCAAGGGGGCACGCCCTATCATCCCCCAGAGATGATCCTGACTGCGTTTCAGGATGCCCTAGGCGGCCTGCGGCGCACGGCTTCGACCTGATGGCATTAGGCGGCTTTTTTGACGGATACTGGCTATCCGTATGGAGGCACCGATGAAGGAAGTTGCGCCTGGTATTTTCGTGGAGTCTTCTCTTGCACCGTACAACCTGATGTTGATTCGGACTGAGAAGGGCGGCGTGCTTGTTGATCTACCACCCAACCCCGTGCATGCGCTCGATTGGGTCGAGCGGGCCCGTGGCATTCTGGGACAACTTCGCTGCGTGATCATCACTGATGCCCGCCGCGAGCGCCAATTCGGGACAGTAATGGGATCTCTGGGCGAGGAATCTGCTCTTGAGGGTACAAGTGCCCTAAAGGGTACGAGTGCCCTAAAGGGTACAGGCGAGGTTCCCATTGTTGCGACCATAGCCACGCGTCGGGTGATGCAGACCTATGATGAGGAGCGCCCGCGCCGAGAGCTATTGGATGATCTTGCGCGGAGTTTTCCTGATGCAGTGGCTGCACTTGATGTCCCTCTGCCCCGTAAGCCGTCGATCGCCTTCGATGACACTGTGACCCTCTATGCGCCGGACCGCGTGCTTCAGTTACGCGCTGTAGCTGGGGCCGCGACGGGAAGCCTCTGGATTCTGGTGAGAGGTGAGGGGATCCTGATTTCCGGCGATACGGTGGTGGCTGACGCGGTGCCGCCGCTGGATATCACGCCGGATTCGAAGGCTTGGTTAAACACGATGACCCTGCTCTCGCATCAGCACGACGTGACCGAGATCATCCCCGGACGTGGGCAGGCCCTCATCGCTGTCGGCGAGATCGAGCCGCAGCGCGAGTTCATGCGCGTAATGCGCAGGGCTGCGCGCACTTTGGCGCGCAAGGGCAGGTCCAGCTTGGGTCTTGTCCAGACGGCACAGGAGCTGGGTCAGACCTTCTACAACCGGCACGGTCAGAAGGCCGTCAAACAGATCAAGGCCGGACTGGAGAACTTGGTCGGCGAGGTCGCGCGTATGGAGGCAGCGGAACCCGGAAGCAGCGGCGAGTGAGAGGGTATCCCAAGGGGTTGAGGCTGTCAGCTCAGGTAGTTCAACAGATGCATCAAGGCCGCTCGGGCGGCGCTCTCGTTATTCCCGTGCCGATCGCCGGCGAATTCGTGTCGCCAACTCCAACACTCCTGTGGCGTGGCAAGGCCGATGTAGTAGAGCCCCAGAGGCTTATAGATCGTCGCCCCGGTGGGACCGGCAATGCCCGTGATGCTCAGCGCAACATCCGCTCCTGTGGCGCACCGCGCGCCTTTGGCCATTTCCAGAGCTACCTGCTGGCTCACTGCGCCTGAACGGACAAGACTCTCCTGGCGCACCCCGAGGAGCCGCCGTTTGACCTCATTTGAATAGGCGATGACCCCACCCCAGAAGTAGGCCGAACTGCCGGCGACATCTGTGATCCAGTGACCGAGTAGCCCTCCCGTTGCGGATTCGGCAACGGCGAGGCGCCACTGCCTGGCGAGCAGTCGTTCAGCGATGTCCAGTGTCAGCATGGTCGCACTTTCAGCCCTGCCCTTCAGACTGTCAGCTGATTGCGGACCATCGCCAGGAGCGATCCGGCCTGCAGCGCGGCCAGATTGTAGCACACACCACCAAGGTGATCCGCCAATGCCTGGGCTAACCCCTTGTCGTAGTCAGCGCTCTCCATGTTGATGACGATCGAGCGGATCGGGACCTGACCGATCTTCTCGTCGCGGATCTGTTCCGCGATGTGATAGGCCTCAAGCTGCGGAGGCATATCGCCCATTGACACGTTGCCCGCGCCATCAGTCAGGATCACCAGGAGCGGCACCATTTCGGGCACTCTGCGGACCTCCTTCTCGATGGTGGCGTGAGCCAACCACAACCCGGCGGCGAGGGGCGTCTTGCCCCCAACGGGCAGCGCAACCAGCATTTTCTGTGCCAGGTCCACGCTGTTGGTGGGGGGCAGGACCAGGGTCGCGCGATCCTTTTGAAAGACAATCATCCCAACTCGATCGCGGCGCTGGTAAGCATCGGTGAGCAGCGATAGGATGGCGCCCTTGGTGGCTTCCATCCGTTCTGAGACGGCCATCGACCACGACGCGTCCACGACGAAGATGATAAGATTCGCCGCTCGGCGGACGCGCACCTTCTTCTGGTAATCCTCCGGCTGAACATGAAGAGCCGGTCGGGCAGGTTCGCTGCTTCCAGCACGCCGCCTATCTCCACTGGCACCTTCTTCGTGCGCGCGCGCTCGCTGGAATGGCGCCGCCGCGCGGAATGTGGCGTCGAAGGCCAAGTCCGAGGCGTCGCTGGGTGAGGACTCGAATCCCGAATACCGTCCACGCTTGCGCGTCGTGCGTGTCCGACTGCGCCGTCCGCTGATCGACCGCACCTGGCGATCCTGGGGCGTCTCAAGTCTGCGGGCCTGGAATATCTCGCCCGGGTTGATGAACTTGCCGCCCTCCCACCACTTGCCGTCAGAAGGCCACTGTGGGCTGGGCTCCGGAGGTACATCTTGCTCGTAGGGTTGCGGTTGAGCCGAGCCAGAGGGATCTGAGTCCTTTTCGCTTGGCTCAACCTCTAGGCTTTTTTTTGCTGGCTCTCTCCCGAGGCGTCGCCCTCATAGGGCGCCTGCCGATCCTTTTTCGCAGCCGCCTCGGCGTGTTCTCTGGCAGCGGTCACCATCTTGTCCAGTTGCTCGATCGACGTTCGCACCTCATCGAAGGGGCGACGCTTCAGCCGATGGGGCAGCGCTAACTCGGCGGCCAGGATGATGTCCCGGTCGGTGAGACGGCGACGCTCCTCCCATGCCGCGTGCGCCACAGCGGTCTTGAGGATCACCAGGTCCCCGCGATGGCCATCGACACCCAGTTCTGCCATCATCTCGGCGATGGTCGCCATATCGGCACGCGTGTAGCGGACCTCCGGCAGCAGCCGCCGCGCCGCCTCGATGCGCGCCGCAAGGATCTGCTCTTGGGGCTCGCACTCCTCGCAGAATGCTTCGCCGTCCTGCTCGTACGCCAGGTTGCGCTCCATGATGGCCATGCGCGCATCCGCATCGCGGATGCCCGTGACGTCCACGCAGAGCGCAAAGCGATCGAGAAGCTGCGGGCGCAGGTCACCCTCCTCAGGATTCATCGTCCCGACCAGGATGAACCGTGCGGGGTGCTGAAACGAGATGCCTTCGCGCTCAACCGTGTTGACGCCCATCGCTGCAGCGTCCAACAGCACGTCGACGATGTGGTCATCGAGCAGGTTGACCTCGTCAACGTACAGAATGCCGCGATTGGCTGCGGCCAGGACGCCCGGCTCGAAGCGCCG
Source organism: Anaerolineae bacterium (assembly GCA_025454475.1). Classification (GTDB taxonomy): domain Bacteria; phylum Chloroflexota; class Anaerolineae; order B4-G1; family SLSP01; genus PWVB01. The sequence continues at coordinate 3,804 of JALOOJ010000046.1, read as the reverse complement.
CTCGCCTTTCTGAATGGCTCGCTCGATGTCGAGTGTGCCGACGACGCGGTCCTCCGTGGCGCCTACTGGCAGCTCCACGAATGGAACTTGTCTCACTATAGACGCCAGCGTCTCGCCCCGCGCCACGCGGTCTCGGCAGCTCGTGCACCAGGTCGCCGGTTGGTCGGGGTCGCAGTTGAACGCGTGGTCGGCGACGACCTTGATCTCCGGCAGAAGCGCAGCCAAACCACGCGCGACGGTCGACTTCGCAGTCCCGCGTTCCCCCCTGATCAGCACACCACCGATGCGGAAGTTAATCGCGTTGAGGATCAACGCCCGTTTCATCCGCTCCTGATTGACAATGGCCGTGAAGGGAAATACCATTCGTCCGCGCTCTGCCACGCATCCTCCTTGAGCCCAGCTTTGCTCTCGCTGAGATAGTGATCCGCACGTAAATGCCACTGGATTATACCATCTCGGCGAAATCGAGACGGCGGCCATCGTGTGCTTCTTTCTCAGCCCTGCGATTGTCACTATAATGGGGTCCGGATGAGACAGACCTGCATTAGCGTTGTTCGCTTGAAGATGCCATGGCATCGGAACGGCGGTGCTACGGTGCAGGGCCAAATTGAGCCACACGGAGGATCCCCAATGGGCGTGAAGAAGTATGCAATCGGCGTGGATTACGGCACGGAGTCGGGTCGGGCGGTTCTGGTGGACATCTCTGATGGTAGCATCGTTGCGATGGCCGTCCATGCATATGCCAATGGCGTGATCGACGAGGCGCTGCCGGGGACTGAGATCCGTCTTGAACCCGATTGGGCATTGCAGGACCCCAACGACTACCTGGAGGTCCTGAAGCAGGCGGTGCCCGTTGTTCTCAAGGAGAGTGGCGTCGACCCAGCCGATATCATCGGGATAGGCGTGGACTTCACGGCGTGCACCGTGGTTGCTGCGAAGGCAGATGGCACTCCGTTGTGCTTCCTGCCTGAGTGGCGGGACAACCCGCACGCCTGGGTGAAGCTCTGGAAGCACCATGCCGCGCAACCTGAGGCCAACTGGCTCAACGAGATCGCACGCGAGAGGAATGAGCCGTGGCTCGACCGCTACGGTGGCAAGATTAGCTCGGAGTGGTTCTTCCCCAAAGTCTGGCAGACCCTCAACGAGGCGCCGGAGATCTATGCGGCCGCGGATCGCTTCATCGAGGGTGCGGACTGGATCATCTGGCAGATGACGGGCAACGAGACCCGTAACAACTGCACGGCTGGCTACAAAGCCATCTGGTCGGCGGCGGACGGGTTCCCATCGGAGGACTTCCTGAAGGCGCTCGACCCGCGGCTGGAAACTATGGTGGACGAGAAGATGTCGCGCGATATCAAGTTCCTGGGCGACAAGGCCGGAGGCCTTACCGAGGCCGTCGCAGCCTGGATGGGCCTCAAGCCCGGCACCGCTGTCGCTGTGGGCAACGTCGATGCACACGTCTCCGCTCCCGCCGCGACGGTCACCGAGCCGGGTCGTATGGTGATCATCATGGGCACGTCCAACTGTCACTTGATCCTCAGCAAGGAAGAGCACACGGTGTTGGGAATGTGCGGCTACGTCGCAGGTGGGATTATCCCTGGCTACTTTGGCTATGAGGCGGGCCAGTCCTGCGTCGGCGACCATTTCGCCTGGTTCGTCGAGAACTGCGTCCCAGCTTCATATCAGCGCGAGGCTGCCGACAAGGCCATCACGGTTCACGAGTTGTTGGAGGCCAAGGCCGCGCGTCAGAAGCCGGGTCAGCATGGCCTGATCGCGCTCGACTGGTGGAACGGCAATCGCAGCGTGTTGGTTGATGTCGACCTGACGGGCCTGCTGATAGGTGCGACGCTGGCGACGAAGCCTGAGGATATCTACCGTGCGCTGATTGAGGCCACGGCCTTTGGGACGCGCATGATCATCGAGACGTTCGAGAAGAGCGGTGTGGTCGTCAAGGAGATTGTGGCGACGGGAGGCCTTCCCGATCGCAATAAGCTGCTGATGCAGATCTATGCGGACGTCACCGGGCGAGAGATCAAGATCGCGGCTGCCGCACAGACCCCGGCGTTGGGCTCGGCAATGTTTGGTGCCGTTGCTGCAGGAAAGGCCGCGGGCGGGTACGACACGATCGAAGAGGCTTCCGCTGCGATGTCGCGGCTGCGTGATGAGGTCTTCACCCCCATCCCGGAGCACACCGCCGTGTATGACCAGATATATGGGGAATACGTGACTCTCCACGACACCTTTGGGCGTGGCGCTAACGACGTGATGAAGCGGCTGAAGCAGTTGCGCCTCGGGGTGCAGTAGGAGAGGGTGAGATGCTGGACGACTTACGAGAGGAGCTGTGGCGGCTGCATCTGGAGCTGCCCAAGAACGACCTGGTGCGGTGGACCGGCGGCAATATCAGCGCCCGCGACGTGGGGACAAGGTTTGTCGTGATCAAGCCATCTGGCGTGCGGTACGAGGCGCTGCGGCCTGAGCATATGGTGATCCTGGACCTCGAGGGCAATCTGATCGAGGGCGCGTTAAAACCCTCGTCAGATGCGGCCAGCCATCTCTACATCTACCGCCACCGCCCGGATGTCGCCGGGATCGTCCATACGCATTCGCCCTACGCCACGGCGTTTGCGGCGGTGGGTAAGCCGATCCCCGTCTATCTCACGGCAATGGCGGATGAGTTCGGCGGCCCGATCCCGTGTGGTGGCTTCGCTCTGATCGGGAGCGAGGCTATTGGAAAGGTTGTGGTGGAATCGATCGGGTCATCGTGCGCAGTTCTACTCAAGAATCACGGGGTCTTCACCATCGGCGCGAATGCCGAGGCCGCCGTGAAGGCTGCGGTGATGACCGAGGACGTAGCCAAGACGGTCTGGTTGGCGTTGCAGCTGGGCACGCCCTTGGAGATCCCGGCCGAGGACGTCGCCAAGTTGCACGATCGCTACACCAACGTCTACGGACAGTGAGGTCGGATGATACCTGCACCGGAGCTCATCCCCTCTCCCGGCCTCACTCAAACTGATCTAACCAACGCATTCCGCGATCTCGGGCTGACGGCGGGGATCGGCTTGCAGGTTCATTCCTCGCTGCGTAGCTTCGGCCACGTGGAGGGTGGTCCTGCCACCGTCGTCCGCGCCCTGATGGAGGTGCTCACGCCCGTGGGCACGCTGATGATGCCCAGTTTCAACCATGGCGCGCCCTTCGAGCCGTCGGGGCCTGGGTACTTTCATCCCGGCGAGACGCCGACGACGAACGGCGCGATTCCTGACACTTTCTGGCGTATGCCCGGCGTCGCCCGGAGCCTCGACCCGACGCACGCGTTCGCCGCATGGGGGCGGCATGCCGACCGTTACACGGCCAACCATCACCGCACGTTGACGATGGGGCTCGAGTCGCCGCTCGGCATGCTTCTCCGCGATGACGGCTATTGCTTGCTTCTCGGTGTAGGCTATACGTCAAACACATTCCACCATGTGGTCGAGATGACGACCCACGCGCCGTGCCTGGGGTTGCGAACCGAAGCCTACCCTGTTGTGTTGCCCGATGGCCGGCGTGTGATGGGGAGGACATGGGCATGGCGCAACGGGACGTGCCCGTTTACGGACTCGAATCGCTACGCCGACGAGATGGTTGTCCGGCAGCGTGTGGCGATGATCGGCAGTTGCCGCGCGACGCTCTACCGGCTGCAGGACTGCTACGAGGTTGTGGCGGCAATCTTGGCGCACGGCAAGGCGGGCTACCCGCCCTGCAGCGGCTGTGCCATCCGCCCACGGCAGGTTCCCGAGACCGTCGCCTCAGACTGGGATATCGAGA
>JALOOJ010000193.1 GCA_025454475.1 Anaerolineae bacterium | reverse complement strand
ATGGCACAGAGCGTCGCACGAATGTTGCTTCAGGAGGTGGGGATTGGCGACCCGCGAAATCGTAAATGAGGAGGGCTTCTTCCCTCAGGCGCCTCGCTCGCTGGACGACACCGGAATCAGTATGGGACTCCTCTCGGACCTGGCGCTTAAAGTGTTCTACTTCGAGAGTTACCTCGCTGGCCGGGATCTTGCGCTGCGCATGGGTCTGCCATTCGCAAACGTTGTGTCCGTCGTCCTGGAGTTCCTGCGGCGAGAGCAGCTCTGCGAAGTTCGCAGCGCCTCCGGAAGAGGAGGGTTCTCTGAGTCGACGTATGAATATGTGCTTACGAGTCGCGGACGTGATATGGCGCGGGATGCCCTGGATCGGAGCCAGTATGCAGGCGCTGCTCCTGTTCCCCTGAGAGCCTACATCGAGTCAGTGCAGAAACAGGGTCTTCGCGATGTGGTTGTACACCAACGCCAGCTCCGCAAAGCGGTCGCGCACCTGGTCTTCAACGAGAGGACGTTTGAGCAAATCGGTCCCGCTATCAACTCGGGCCGATCGATTTTTCTGTTTGGGCCCCCGGGCAATGGGAAGACGTCCATCGCTGAGGCTATTGGTAGCCTCTTGATGGAGGGGGATGTCTATATCCCCTATGCAGTCGAGGTCGAGGGCCAGATCATCAAGCTCTTCGACGACGTGAACCACGTGCCGGCCGAAGAGAGTCAGCCTCAGCGAATCGATATGCGCTGGGTGAAGATACGGCGTCCGTTCATCGTTGTCGGCGGTGAGCTGACGATGGAAGGACTCGACCTTGTCTACAACAGTGACTTCAAGTTCTACGAGGCGCCCTACCAGGTGAAGGCCAACTGTGGCATTTTCCTGATCGATGACTTCGGGCGCCAGACAGTGCGGCCGGCAGACCTCCTCAATCGGTGGATCGTGCCCCTCGAGAAGCGTATTGACTTCATGACGCTCCACACGGGCAGGAAGATCGAGATCCCATTCGAGGTGCTGATAGTGTTCTCAACGAATCTCGAGCCCCGCGAGCTTGTTGACGAGGCGTTCCTCCGCCGAATTCGACACAAGATCGAGGTTCAGGACCCAAGTTGGGAGGAGTTCGCGGAGATCTTCAAGCGGATCGCTGAGATCAAGAAAGTGCCCTACTCAGAGCCGGCATTGGCCTATCTGATCCGGGAGCATTACATCAAAGCCAGCCGTCCCCCGCGCGCGTGCCATCCCCGTGATCTATTGGACCAGATCATCGACATCGCCAACTACCTCAGCGTCCCGCCGACGTTGAGCAAAGAGCTCATCGACCGTGCGGCTCTGAGCTACTTCGTCGACTTCTCGTAGTTCGCGGCCGTCAGAACGGCCAGCGTCAGAACGGCCAGCGTCAGAACGGCTTGTCATCAGAGCCGGTCAGAAACGGACAGCTTGGCGGATCAGGGCAATAGCTGAGCGGACGATCGGAAGCGTGCTCGTGCGGCGAGGTCATCGTCAGAGGTGAGTCCCTGGACCCACAGCGCGAGCACGTCACCTGGGACTTGCGCCGTGGCCTGCTGACGGACGCCGAGGCCGTCTACCACGATCGCGGTCACCGATACTGTGACGGCAGCTCTGCATCGTTCAGCATACTCCGGCGACAGACTATCAAGGACGGTCCAGATCATCTGATCGGCGGCTACGGTAACAGCTTCGTCCGTGGAAACGGGCAATGCCAGCGTTGCTGACTCTCCTGTCGAGACCTCGTAATACAGAACGGACTCCATCTCGGATACCCGGGCATCCCACCCTGACACTTCCGCACTCTCGAGCAGGAACGTTGCGCACGCTGAGGTAGTGGGAACCGCGGTGTGAACCTGAGAACCGGCACCGAGTGGCGGATGCGGCACTGCGCTGGAGCGGCGCTGTAACCACGCATACAGCCCCAGGCCACCGATGACAAGCACGTTCGCCGCGCCCAGAATGGCGACGACCAGCTTCTGTTTACGGGTCATAGCAGCAGTATACCACCAATGGGAGGCCACTCAGGCTTGAGCGTGTGACCTGGGGCTGAGGGAGCACGCCTGGGGTGGGGGGATAACGCTCGCGAAGATCCACAGCGCAGTTGTTCGTATCGATACCTGGCGGATACCGTTCGAGCGATGCACCTATCGTTGTCACGCCAATGTGCGGAATCACACCCGGGTACAAGGCGTCTCCCCACACGATGACATCGGTTGGGTCATCGTTGGGTCCGAGGAGAACGACTTGGTCGCCGTCATTGCGCAAGGCCAGCGGATATCTGGGTGTGCCCCAACTGGTGTAGACGATCATATTGGGAATCGCTTCCACACTCTCGTAGAACTCAACGTCGGCCTGTGGCACCAGGCTCGCGTTCACCGCTATTACAAGAGTCTCGCCGGCCCCAATCGATGTGTTGGGCGGGAAGCTGAACATCGGCTCGTAGCTCGTTCTCGTCTCGGCATCACCCAGCTTGTGGGTGCTGAGATCGACCGAGTATGCAGTCGGGTTGTGCAACTCGATCCACTCGCCGCCGCTGCTGTCGGTGTAGGCGACTTCGCTGATAACCACATAGCGCGCAGGGGGCGGTGGGGGCAGATAGGCATGCATCACTACGGGCAGGTAGATCGGAGTTGAGCGCCACCAATCGGCGAAGAACATCGTGCGCAGGTAGTCAAACGCCTCAGTCGACCTCAGCTGCAGGGCGACCTCACGGTTCACTTTGCTCGACGCTTCGCTCCCGTTCACCGATCCCACATTCACGTACTGACCGGAGGAACCGAGATCCACAAGAACCATCTTGTTGTGGATACCATCGCCCGTCGGATTGCCGAGAGCGGCCTGAAGGTCGAGGCGCTCCGCCAGCGCTATCGACGTCAGATACGCAACTGTCAGAGCACCTTCCTCAGCAACCGCCATACCATCGACGAAGCTGCGCCCGTTCACCAGGATGCGCACCTGGGCACCACGCCGTGCCGCCTCGATGTACGCATCGAGACGGGGATTCGGTGAGGCCTCAACGCCCCAACTCAGTGTCTCGTAGAGCTGTTCGACCAGGACCGTGTCACCTCCGCCAGCCCTTTCCAGCAGGGCGAGCAAGCCGTCTGAGCGGCGTAGGACAGCTTCAGGCGCAGTCGCTAGCTCGAACTCGAATGTCCCGTGGGTGACCAGGGGCTCGGTGAAGGCCACTGTGTAGGTGATACCGTCGGGCTGGGCCAAGTCAACGAGCGCATCAATGGGTTCCCCGTATCGTGGGTCGGTCCCTGTACCCCACCGCAGTAGGTCCTGGTGATGGGCCGGATCGAGGTCCAGCGAGAACACCTGGGCCGCACGTCTGACGACTTCGGTCGAGGTTGTGGCGACCACAACACCCCTTGAGCCGTAGGAACCATTCCTCTTGTCGTCAGCGGGCAATCCCCCGACAGTCAGGTTCTGCGTACCCACGACGGCCCACGTATCGTCCACAACGAGCATCTTGGCGTGAAGATAGAGGTATCGCTGGTACCGTCGCACGCTCGTATCATGGATCATGAACCAGCACGCCCCTCCAGCGGATTCCAGCTGGCGGCATCCATAGAGCTGAGTCTGCCATTCAGGGGAATACACGCCAACACCGACGGGCCCTCCCTCCAACAACACCGTGACCTGCACGCCGGATCGCGCCTTCTCTACCAGCAGGTCAATGATCGCCGGATGCCGCAAGCTATAGACCTCGATCGATATTGTGGTCTGCGCCCGCTGCACGACCGGCACGATCACGTCAAAAGCATTGTCAGGCGCGATCCCTACCACAACGGTCGCCATCTCCGTAACACGTATCGGGAAGAACAGGGGATCCAGATCCCAACCTGCGTACCGAACTCGTCGACCCGCCACTGTGTCGGCCAAAGACTGCATCCAGTCAGATGCGCTATCGGTATCGACCACAGGGAGGCCGCTGGCCTCATCGCAGATCCTACTTAGGACCTGGCCGGTCTCGGTCATCAGGCCGAGATAGGGAGCCAACGTGCCCCCAGACCATCCGGGGACAGTCGGGTTTCCATCCTTGTACACCAGCGTGTCCGCAACACCACCATCAGGCGTCCGCAACATGACCAAGTCGCCGGCGTTGTTGAGCCCGGTCGATTTTGCGAGCGGGTAGTCGGGCGCGGCGCCGAATGAGGCCTCGAATGCCGTCGGGTCGTGCGCCAGCCAAACGCGACTACCAGATTCGAGTGACAGATCGGGAAGCCGCTGACAGACCATCTGGTCGCCTGACCACTCACACAGCTCCCACCCGATCAGCTGGGCGCGGGCGGAGCCGACGTTGACGAGCTCAACGGCCTCGTCTGCATCGTCCAGCTGGCAACCGTCATACAAGACCCCTGAAATCAGCACGTGGGTTTCGCTTGTCGCTAGGGTGGGGGACCCAAGCCGTGCAACGGAGTCGGAAGGTGCGTAGACCACCCCACGGGCCGCCGTAGGCCGAGGTCAAACGTGGGTAGACCCAACGGCATGGATCTGCAGAGCTCGAGCCGACACCAGGGCAGGACCATCGCGAGAGCAGCTAGGGTCGCTAAGGCGATTGCGCACGGCTTAGCGTGCAGGATGCGCTTGCCCATCTCGACTAGCCTGAAGAAGACCACCGGCTGCCCTCCACGATGGCGAATGGAGCAACAGACAGGCCTGATTATACCTTCGACCGAACGCGGCACAACTCACAGCACCCCTTGCGGCGGCTCTGTCATCGCGAGGAAGGCACCCAAGGCCCAGCCCCGAACCCGCCTCTGCGGTCTCAGTCCGGCGTGGATCACACAAACTTGGCCCGGACTATGGCGTGGGCACGCTCCGAGTCGTGATTGCCCAACCACTGAAGTCGGCTATAATGTCCTTGGTCGACCTTAGTCCACAAGCTAGGGGAAGCAAGCTCGTGAGGTGTGCAATGGATGAGCCCCTGAAGGTGCTGTTGGTTGCTGCTGAGTCTGCCCCTTTCGCCAAAGTGGGCGGGCTAGCCGAGTTCACAGGAGCCCTCGCCAAGGCGCTGCGCACCCTGGGCGTTGATGCGAGAGTGATGATCCCTCGCTACGGCGACCGCGAGCGATCCGCTGCAGCAGAAGCCGGCGGAGCCGGTCAGAACCGGGCGCTCAGTAGCGGGAGTCAGAAGCGGACGGCATTCCAGAGGATCGGTGCCAGCATACCCGTGTCGGTAGGCTCAGAGTCCGAACCGGCTCAGCTGTTCAGCACGGAAGCTAACGGTGTGCCGGTCTATCTCGTCTATAACGATCAGCACTTCGGGAATCGGGAACGTGTGTACGGGTTCAATGACGACCCGCAGCGGTTCATGTTCTTCTCCCGCGCTGTGTTGGCCGCAGTTAAGGTCTTGGATTGGATCCCGGATGTCGTTCACACGAATGACTGGCATACCGCGCCGGTTACGGCGTGGCTCGATTTCTACGGCCGCCGTGAGGGCTCCTACCGCAGCATCGCGTCGCTCTTCACGGTTCATGACCTAGCCTATCAGGGGGTGTGTGGCCGCCTCTTGCTGAGCTACGGCCAGATGACGGCGCTGCCCCACCTCACGGTCGAGCCACCCGGGAAGGTGAACTGGATGGCTCAGGGGATCGCTCACGCGGACTTGGTTAGCACCGTCAGCCCAACCCACGCCCGAGAGTTGCTCGACACGGAGTTCGCCGGGGACCTTAAGCCGCTCCTCGAAGGGCGACAGGACCGTGTCGTTGGGATCTTGAGCGGAATCGACACCGAAGTCTGGGATCCAAGGTGCGACGACACCCTGTCGCAATCGTATGACGTGAGCTCGCTTCGCATGCGCGCGGTGAACAAGACGTCGCTGCAACGTGAGTTACGCCTACCAACAGACCTGGACGTGCCCCTGGTCGGCGTGGTGGCCCGCCTGGACCCACTCAAGGGATTCGATCTGTTGTTTGGCGCGATGGATCAGCTGTTCGCTTCTCGGGATCTGCAGTTCGTGGTCCTTGGCACAGGAGACGAGAAGCTTGCACAGAGGTCCCAGGCGCTACAGGATCGCTATCCTGGCAACGTGCGGGCACTCATAAGGTTCGACGAAAGGCTAGCTCGGCGCATCTATGCGGGCGTGGATCTTTTCGTGATGCCAAGTCAGTATGAGTCGGTCAGCGTAGGTGTCATGACGGCCATGCGCTATGGTGCAGTACCGCTCGTCCGCGCAGTTGGCGGGCTGGCCGATACTGTAATCGACGCTGACCTCCAACCCGACGCTGGCAATGGGTTTAGCTTTGTCGACTTCAGCGAGACGGCCATCGGCGAAGCGTTTACCCGTGCTCTGCACGCCTACGACGACGAAGCCCGTTGGGTCATGCTGCAAACCAGAGCTATGGAGCGCGATTTCTCGTGGAATGCCTCGGCGCGAGCCTACATCGACCTCTACAACCGGGCTCTGCAGCTACACTCACGCCGGCAATAGTGCTGTCCGATGCCGCGACGGACCGGCGCGCCGAGCGCACCGGTGGCGATGCCATTTCCGGAGCGATCTCGGTCTCGCTGTCCGGCGTCGGCACACACCCACTCTGTGATCCTATACTGATCCTGTCCCCGAAACTGAGCGCTCAGCCGCCGGAAGGGCCTTCCGCAGTTTGGGCCATGCGCGTCTTCCGCCGGATGAGGACTCGCCTGCTATGAGCAGCACTGGCCGGCTTTGGGCGGCAGGCGATGGCTGGCTGACGCCGCGACTGTTTCGGGTCGCCGTGCTGGCTGTGGTTGCTGTGGCTACCGTCGTCAGGTTCCAGGGGCTGGACTGGGACCAGGGCACGCATCTGCACCCGGATGAGCGTTATCTCACGATGGTCGTGAGCACGGTTCGGTTTCCCGGTGAGAGAGTCGCGCCGGGCGCCGCAGATGGCACGATGGGCGCCCCAAGCTGCAGCAGCCTACGCTCCTGCCTGGCCAGCTATTGGGACACCGACGACTCACCGTTGAACCCGGCGAACTACGACGCCTTTGCCACTTACGTCTACGGCACGATTCCGCTCTTTATGACGCGCGGGGCGGCACGTTCGATGGATGCAGCGTGTGCAGTTTTCGAGAGTAGCCGCCCCGATACCTTGCCGGGACGCATCGCTAGCCTGTGGCCTGGTCTAGCGGGCGCCTGCACGTCCCAGCAGTTCCTGAGCTACGATGGCATTCACCTGGTGGGTCGAGCGTTGTCAGGCGCGATGGATATCGTAACCTTGGTCACGCTCGCCTTTCTCGGGCGACGGCTCTACGGACGCCTGACTGGGCTTTTGGCGGGCGCCTTGTATGCCTTCGCGGTTCTGCCCGTGCAGCACGCCCACTTCTTTGTGGTCGATAGTTTCGCCACCGTGTTCGTCGTGTGGTCGCTCCTATTCTGTGTTATGGCAGTCCAGCGGGCCAACCAGTGGTGGTTGGTACTGGCTGGAAGCACGACGGGGATGGCCATCGCCTCTAAGGTTAGCGTGTGGCCCCTAGCCGGGATAGTGGCTCTCGCAGCTCTGCTGCTCGTCCTCAGGAAGCCGACGCATGACCTTGACGAGCCACTGGCCGTGCCTGGCCCCCGCCTGGTGACTTCGTCTGCCGCGCTCTTGCTGGCCGGAGCCGCAGCTCTCGTAGCATTCAGATCGTTGCAGCCGTATGCTTTCAGCGGGCCAGGGTTCTTTGATGTCGGCCTGAACCCGAGGTGGCTGGCGGCTGTGCGGGAGGTGCAGGAGCTCATGAGCGGCCTACGGGACGTCCCATTCGGCCACCAATGGACGGCGCGACTTCCCGTGGTGTTCCCCTGGCGCAACATGGTCCTCTGGGGACTTGGATTACCCCTGGGAATCGCTGCAACTGCGGGATGGGTATGGATGGGATGGGACCTTGCGGTCGGAACCGCGGTCGGAACCGCGGTGAGGCGGCGCAAGGCCGATCTCCTGCTCTGGACCTGGAGCACTGTGTTCTTCTTCTACCAGGCGACGCAGTGGGTAAAGTCGATGCGGTACCTCCTGCCTGTCTACCCGTTCCTTGCCCTCTTCGCGGCCTGGGCGACCATCAGAATCGCGTCACGCGCTGTGTGCCGAATGACCGATGCGCAGCGTTGCGTTCGGAGTCCGCTGTTCAGACGTGGGGAGCAGACCAGGCGCGGACTAGCACGCGGGTTGGCTGCGTCCGTACCGGTGATCGTGCTGACGGGCACCGCGCTGTGGTGCCTGTCCTTCACCGCGATATACCGGCAGCCGGTGACTCGCGTCGAAGCATCGCGTTGGATCTTCGACAACGTGCCAACTGCAGCCGTGCTGGAAACGTCTGACGACCGGGCGATCCACGTGCCGCTAGCGCCCGGCACTGCGCTCTCGGCGACTCACGATGAGGCCATCACGCTGAGCGTGAACCCCACGCAGGACGCTGCGGTCAGAGCCGTCGTGTTGCCGAAGGTGGATGGGCTGGGGATGACTGAGAGGCGGACGCTCAGCGTGGCGCTCATTGACCAGAACCGGACGGCCTCCGCGGAACTGGCATTTGCCACCGCTCATGTCAGCCTGCCAGAGACAGGCACGACGCGCGTCAGGCTGGTGTTCGACGACCCGGTGTTCGTGAGCGCGGGCACCTCAGTTGAGGTGCGGGTCGAGTTGACCGCGGGGCCTGACGTCGTGCTCGAGACCTCAGTTATCGCCAATGAGCACTGGGATGACCCGTTGCCTCTACGGGTGGACGGCAAGGATCCGTTCTGGGACTGGTACCAGGGTCTGGACTCGAGCGTCAGCGGTCAGCTCAACCTATACGACTTTGACACTGTAGAGAAACGAGTGAGCTTGCTCGCCTGGCTTGATGAGGCGGACATCATAGTGCTGTCCAGCAATCGTCTCTACGCCTCGATTCCACGTCTGCCGGCACGGTACCCGTTGACGACAGCGTACTACAGCGCGCTCTTTGACGGGACACTCGGCTTCGAGCTCGTCGCCGAGTTCGTGTCCTATCCCTCACTGGGCAGGTGTCAGTTTCCGGACCAGGAGAATCCCTTCGCGCCGGGGACCGCGGCGTATAGCAATGCCCGGCCCTGCAGCATTGCGCTGGCGCCTGCTGAAGAGGCCTTCAGCGTATATGACCATCCCACGGTGTACATCTTTGAGAAGACGCCAGCCTACGCACGGCTTCAGACCGAGGCTGCCCTACCGCGATCGCTGACAGACGGTGCGGCATTCGTCACCCCTCGTCAGGCGAGCGCCGGATCGCCTGGAGACCAGAACCCAGACGCCTTGGTTGCCTCGCCTCGCCTGCGCGCAGAACAGGAAGCCGGCGGCACCTGGGCTCGGCTCTTCAATCGAGATGCACTGCAGAACCGCTTTCCGCGCATAAGCGTCGCCGTCTGGGGACTCGCGGTCACGCTCTTGGGCTGGATAGCATTCCCTCTGATGGCACTCTGGCTGCCCGACTTGCGGCTCGGCGGCTACGGTCTAGCGCGCACCGCTGGGCTTCTCGTATGGTCTTTCTGCTCCTGGCTGCTCGCAAGCCTGCGCCTGGTACCACACACACGTGGTACGCTATGGCTTCTGCTCCTCGTACTCGGCCTCGGTTCTGCGTGTGTTGCCTACCGGCATCGAGCCCGCCTGGCTGCGCTTGTCGCAGCGAACTGGCGCGACTTTCTGATCATTGATGGGCTGTTCGTCGGGCTGTACCTGGCCTGGGTCGGCGTTCGTTGGCTGAATCCCGATCTGTGGCACCCGTACATGGGCGGAGAGAAGCCCATGGACTTCGCATACCTTAACGCCGTAGTCAAGTCAACGTGGTTTCCTCCCTACGATCCGTGGTTTGCCGGAGGGACGCTCAACTACTACTACTTTGGTTTCGTGATGGTTGGTAGCTTGGTCGAAGCCCTGGGCGTGGTGCCCAGCGTCGCCTATAACCTGGCAGTGCCAACCCTGTTTTCGCTTACCGGGGTAGGGGCCTACGCGTTGGCCAGCAGTCTGGCGGGGGGGAATGCCCGCGATCGAGACGGCCGCAGTCGTCGGGCTGGACTCTGTGCGGTTCTGCTTGTACTGGTACTAGGGAACTTGGGCGAAGCTCAGCTCCTGTTCAGCGGTCTGCGCGAGGTGGGTGCCATCACGTTCGAGAGCCGCATCCCTGGTTACCCGGAAGCGATATCAAGCGCGGTGGGAATCTGGAAAGTCCTCTTCCAGGGGGCGCGTCTACCCTTCCGCCCCGAATGGCCTTATTGGAACCCGACGCGAATCATCCCAATAGCCCCGGATGAGTTGGTCGTTCCGATCACCGAGTTCCCGGCATTCACCTTTCTGTATGCCGACCTCCATGCCCACATGATGGCTCTGCCTCTGACCCAGGTCGCGCTGGGTCTGGCGCTTCAGTGGAGTCTGGGCTTCGCGGCGATCAGTCGGCCGTCCGAAGCAGGTCGGACGGCTCCGAGCGCCGGATGTGGGCGGCGCCCACGGCGGATGCGGGTGGCTGGGTGGCTCCCTGTGTCAGTCGGCAGCATTGTGCTCGCCGGGCTTGTTGGGGCGGCGCTGCGGATGACCAACACGTGGGACTACCCGACGTATGTGGGTCTGATGGCTGGGGGTATCCTGCTTGGGGCCACGGGCGGCACGCGCCGTAGCGGCTCGGCGCCTCGGCACCAGGACCCGGAACCGTGCCGGGAGGAGCTGGACATCGGCTATCGGCATCCCCTGGCCGGTGAGAAACAGCATCGGACCTTGGCTGCTCCGCGTGCGCGCTTACCTAGGACCTCTCACGTTCAGCTTCTTCGCGCCATAGCCGCGATCGTGCTTTTCGCCGGGGCCACAGAGCTGCTGGCGCGCCCATACTTGGCCAGCTATCAGGGCGCCTATGATGCCGTCGAGCCGTGGCAGGGAAGTCGCACCCCTCTCGTCACCTACCTCCTGATGTATGGGCAGTTTCTGTTCCCGATTGCTTTGTCCGGTGCAGTTGCTCTCGTGCGCATCCGACGTGATGAAGCGAACACCGGTGCCCGAAGCACCGGTGCAGATCGGGGAAACGCCGTGTTGCGATCCGCGGCATTGGTACTGGCAGCATTAGTGGCAAGCGTGCTTCTCATCGGCTATCTGGGTATCTCCATTGCATGGCTGGCCATTCCGCTAGGCGCTACGGCCGCAGCTCTGGTGGCAGGCTGTCAGATACGCTTCGTCGACATGCGACAACGCGTGATCTGGTTCTGGGTCGGCACGGCGCTCACGATCAGCCTGCTTGTTGAGGTAGTTGTGCTGAAGGGCGACCTCGAACGCATGAACACTGTGTTCAAATTCCACCTCCAGGTCTGGATGTTGCTCGCATTGAGCGCCGCTGGCTTCGTAGAAGGGATCCTGCGCGGGAAACTCCCCTCACATGACCCTCCAGCGGATGGAACACAGCTGGCGCCGGCGGACACCACCGCCGATGCCGATGTTCTGACGGTTCCGCTGTCTCCGGTCGCGCGTAGATCGCGTTGGATTGGGGCTCGTGGCGTGGTAGCCTTGGCAATGGGCCTGTTGCTTTTCGGAGCTGCTCTGTACCCGGCCTTCGCAATCCCCGCCCGGATCCGTGATAGGTGGGGGCCCTCCAAGCCAATGACGCTGGACGGTATGGCTTACATG
>JALOOJ010000045.1 GCA_025454475.1 Anaerolineae bacterium | reverse complement strand
TCCTGGGCCTGGCCTATGATTCGCCGACGGTACTGAACCCGTGGATCTCCGTCGCTGTGCTCGCCACTAGCGGCATCCTTGCTTTCGGATTGGCGGTCTTCCTGTTCAACTGGGATAGCCGCAACAGCGCACGGCGTGGGCATCCTGCCCTGGCGCTTCTGGCGCTGGTTCCCTATGTGATCGCTGCGCTCACACAGATCTAGTCTGGTGACAGTCGCGAGAGAGCCACGTCCACCGTGGCTCTCTCGCCCCCGTGCCCCATCCTTGACGAGTAGGTCCGCACATAGTATAGTTGTTTTTGATAGTAGTTTTCAATATGGGTGTGATATGGAGCGCTGGGAAGAGGCCCTGGCACAGGCCGGTTATCGTGTAACGGTCCCACGCAGAGTGGTAGCGGCAGTTCTGTCTGAGGCAGATACCCCGTGCTCGGCACAGGTGGTCTTCGAGCTCGGGAAGATACGCTACGCCGGTCTCGGACTTGTGACAGTCTATCGAACCCTTGCGCTCTATGAGAGCCTCGGGCTGATCAGTCGGGTTCACGTACACGACGGGTGCCACGGGTATCTGGCGACAACCCCGGGTCATCGACACGCACTGATCTGCACGCGCTGCGGTCGGTCTGTGGAGTTTCTGGGGCAGGGCGATCTGGACCTGCTGATCGCTAGATTGGAGAAGCGCACCGGTTACCGGGTCCAGGAGCATCTGCTGCAGCTGTTCGGTCTTTGCTCCGGTTGTCGCGGTACCGATGAGTGAACTCCCTAGCCCTGAAGGGCAACCCCGGCGATGGCGAGAGGATGGCCATAATGAGCGGACGACATCAAGCCTTTGGGCTTTGGGGGCTGCTTCTGTTGATCGTGATGGCTCACGGGTGCGCGCCTGGTGGAAGCACAGAGGTTGGGCCTCGCGCCCCTGTGCCCCCGGTGAGCGCTGTTGGCCTGGCGCCAGATGAGCCGCTCAGGGTCGTGGCGACGACCAGCATTGTGGCTGATGTGGTCCGTAACGTTGGTGGTGACGCAATCGCACTTACGCAGCTTATGCCGCTGGGAGCTGATCCCCACGCGTTTGAGTCGACGCCCCAAGATGCTGGGGTCATCAGTGACGCCCACGTGGTCTTCATCAATGGCGTGGGCCTTGAGGTCTTCATGGATCGGCTGTTGGCCAGTGCAGGCGGCAACACGCCGGTCGTGACGGTGTCTGATGGGATTCGGCTGCTGGCATTTGCGGGTGAGCACGCGGATGACGAAGCGCTGGCGGACGAGGACCACGGAGAGGATGACCCACACGTCTGGTTCGACCCTAACAATGTGAAGGTGTGGGTGGCCAACATCGAGAGCGCGCTGAGTGAGCTCGATCCTGACCGCGCCACCACCTATCGCGAGAACGCGCAGGCATATCTGGCGGAACTCGACGCGCTGGATGGGTGGATCCGGGAGGCCGTGACAGTGATTCCTGAGGATCGTCGCGGGCTTGTGATCGATCATTCCGTCTTCACCTACTTCGCTCACGCGTATGGCTTCGAGCAGGTGGGGACGATCACGACCGGTGGTAGCACGCTCTCACAGCCCTCGGCGCGGGAGATGGCTGCGCTGCAGGAGGCGATCGTCGATCACGGAGTCCGAGCGATCTTCGTGAGCACGACCGTCAATCCCCGAATGGCCGAGCAGTTGGCGCGGGACACAGGCATTCAGGTCGTGCCCATATACACCGGCTCGCTCAGTGATGCCTCCGGACCCGCAGGTACATATCTTGCGTTCATGCGGTATGATGTAGGCAGGATTGTGGAAGCGCTGCGCTAAGCGGCTGCGACGGGGGCGTTATGTTAGGCAAGTTGGGCGTATTTGAGCCCGTGGTGCACGCTACGGGTGCGGCGATCCTTGATGTCTATGAGTTGACGGTCGGCTACAACGGTACAACCGCGCTGGACCGCGTCACCTTCCACCTCAATGTCGGCGAGCGAGTCGCTGTGGTTGGCCCCAATGGTGCCGGCAAGAGCACGCTGTTCAAGGTGATTGCGGGCGTTCTCGAGCCGACGAGTGGGGATGTCCGGGTCGCCGGCTGCAGTCCGAGGGGCCATATCTGTATCGCGTACGTGCCGCAGCGAAACGATGTCGACTGGATGTTTCCGGTCACCGTTGAGGATGTCGTCATGATGGGACGATTTGGGCGGTTGGGACTGTTCCGAAGACCCGGGCGCCAGGATCGCGCTGTGGTCCGTGAGTGCCTGGGGATCGTGGGATTGGCCGAGCTGGCGAAACGGCAGATCAGCGAGTTGTCGGGCGGCCAGCAGCAACGCATGTTCATTGCCCGGGCACTGGCGCAGGAGTCGACCCTGATGTTGATGGACGAGCCACTGACCGGCCTCGATATGCCCGCGCAGGAGCGGATACTGGCGTTGCTGGACGTATTGCGGATGCAAGGGGTGACGGTGATGGTTGCCACGCACGATCTGAACCAGGCTGCGGACTACTTCGATCGCGTGATGTTGCTAAACCATCGCCTACTGGGCATTGGTACCTCAGCAGAGGTGTTCACGACTGCCCACCTGCGAGATGCGTACGGTGGACAGCTCAGGCTTGTGGAGACCGGTGACGGGCTACTGGCACTCAACGACACGTGCTGCGGGCACGGCTAGGCGATGGCACCACTACTGGAGATTCTTGTCGCGCCACTGCGCTATCCCTTTATGGTCCGCGGCATCGTCGCGGCGATCCTCGTGGGCATAGTCTGCGCGCTGGTGGGAACCTACATGGTCCTGCGCGGCATGGCTTTTCTGGGGGATGCTCTGGCGCATTCAATCTTGCCTGGCATCGCCGTTGGGTACATCGTCAGTGGCGGGGGGCGAGGGCCCATTTTCTGGTGGGGTCTGGGCACTGGGATACTCACGGCCTTGGGTATTGGTGCGCTGGGCAAGGGTGCTCAGGTGAAAGAGGATACTGCCATCGGCATCATCTTCTCCGGAATGTTCGCGCTGGGTATTGCGCTGATCTCCACGATGCGCAGCTATGCCGTCGACCTATCGCACTTCCTGTTCGGGGATGTCCTCGGCGTCTCGCCGAGCGATCTCTGGCTCACAGCGGGCCTGGCTGTGCTCGTGTCGGTGATCGTGTTCGTGTTCTACAAAGAGTTCCTTGTGCTCGCGTTCGACTCGACGCTGGCCGAGACGCTGCGCTTCCCATCGGGCTTCCTACACTACCTCCTTATGGTACTGATCGCACTCACTATCGTGGTGGCGCTGCAAACTGTGGGGATCGCGCTGATGGTGGCGATGCTGACCACGCCTGCGGCGACGGCCTACCTGCTGACCAAACGCATGGCGCCGATGATGGGGATTGCCGCGCTGATTGGCGCAGTATCTGGGATCGTCGGGCTGTATCTCTCATACTATGTCAGCGTCGCCTCGGGTGCGGCCATCGTACTGGTGTGCACAGGGATCTTTCTGCTGGCGCTCCTGTTCTCGCCGCGGCGCGGTATAGTAAGGGGATGGCTCCAGAGTCGGGGGTAAGCCGGGCTGCCTCCGCAACGGCAAAGGCGCACCCCAATCTGGCGCTCGTCAAGTACTGGGGACGTCGGGATAGGGCGCTTAACCTCCCCGTCAATGGATCGATCTCACTGAACCTCAGTGGCGCGGTCACCACGACGACGGTGACGTTCGATCCCACGCTGCTTGCCGATACGGTGTCTGTGAAAGGCGAGGTGGCAGGCGGCATCGTCTATGAGCGCGTCACAGCGCATATCGATCGCGTGCGCGACCTGGCGGGTCTCACCAGCCGGGCCAGCGTCGAATCCTGCAACGACTTCCCCATGGCTGCCGGTATCGCCTCCTCAGCCTCGGCGTTTGCTTCGCTTTCGCTC
This sequence comes from Anaerolineae bacterium, assembly GCA_025454475.1. GTDB lineage: Bacteria > Chloroflexota > Anaerolineae > B4-G1 > SLSP01 > PWVB01. The sequence goes on along the minus strand of JALOOJ010000045.1, from coordinate 19,572 downwards.
GCAGCCGTCACCGCTGCGGGTCTCAAGCTTGGCCTGCGGGAGCTATCAGTCCTGGCTCGGAAGGGCTCCGGCTCTGCAGCGCGGTCGATCCCGGACGGGTTCGCAGAGTGGTTCGCCGGGGACGACGACGCCAGCTCGTACGCGGTCTCGATAGCGCCGCATGACTCCTGGGACCTGCGCGTCGTCACGGTGGCCTGGCCGCTCGGCCCGAAATCGGTTTCCTCGTTCTCTGGACACGATGCCGCACCGACGAGCCCGTTCTACGCGGCGCGGGTTGCCTCGGTGGATTCGGTGCTATCGTCGGTGCGCGAGGCGATCATGCAAAGAGACCTGGCCACTCTTGGGATGGCCGCGGAACGCGAGGCGCTGTCGCTCCACGCCGTGGCGATGACCTCGCGGTTGGCCGATCGACCGTGGATGAGCGGTGTGGTCTATCTTGCGCCTGAATCGCTTAGCCTGATCCGCGCCGTCCAGGAGTGGCGAGAGGAGGGCCTATCGGTCTTCTTCACGCTAGATGCCGGTCCGACCGTGCATCTGCTGTGCGCGGCTGAAGACTTGAGCACGGTGCAGCGTCTGGTGAGGGATCGCGTGGGGGCTGACGGCCCCCTTGTGCTGTTAAGCCGACCCGGCAGGGGGGCGTGGCTCACCAACCCTTAGAACGATGACAACGACAGCGGCGAAGCCATAGCCCCGCCGCTGTCCAGCGGTCTCGCCTGAAGCTCGGCTAGATCACAGTGTTATTCGGAATCACCGCGCCCTTTGGTACGACGACCAGCCCGTCGCGCACGACGTAGGTCTCGGTCTCCTCATCGGGAGACCAGTCGTGGTTGCGTATCACGACGTTCTTGCCGACGCGGACGTTCTTGTCCAGGATCGCGTTCTCGATCACGCTGCCCTCCCCGACACCAAAGGGTGGCAGTCCGAGGTGCTTGTCTTCCTCGATCTGGGCGAGGGTCTCGTAGTAGTCGGCCCCCATCATCACGACCCGGTGTAGATGGGCGCCAGGGTTCACGATGCTGCGTAACCCGATGACGCTGTCGGCTACCGAGGCATTGTCGATGCGGCAGCCGGGCGCCAGCACGACGCGCCGAATGCTGGAGTCTATGACGCGACTGCCTGACAGGTAACGCGCGTGGGTGTAGATGGGCCATTCAGGGGCGAAGAAGTCGAAGGGTGGGTTGGGACTTGCCAGCGCAAGATTCACCTCATAGAACGCGCGGATCGTTCCGATGTCCTCCCAGTAGCCGTCGAAGGGGTAGACGACGACGCGCAGCCCCTTCTCAATCGCCGCAGGGATGATGTGCTTGGCGAAATCCGATCCCGTTTCGTCGCGCAGCAGCTTCACCAAGGTGGAGGTCCCGAAGACATAGATTCCCATCGAGGCGAGATACGGCTTGTCACCCGCAAGGCTAGCGACGCTGTCCAGGGCGTCAGGCGCCGGTTTCTCGACGAGCTCGGTGACGAACCCATCGCTGTCGGCCTTAAGGATGCCCATTTCCGGGGCCAACTCAGCGCCGACCGGTTTGGCAGCGATGGCGATATCAGCCTCGTGGCTCTCGTGGAACTGGACGAACTGTGAGTAATCCATACGGTACAAGTGGTCGCCGGCAAGGATGACAATGTTGCGCGCCTCGGGTACCTGTAGCTGAAAGAGCTGCTTGCGGAGCGCATCGGCCGTGCCCTGATACCATGCCTGGCTGCTTGGGGTCTGCTCGGCAGCCAAGATGCGCACATAGCCCCCTGAGAATGTATCGAACTGATATGTCCGCACTACGTGGCGATGGAGCGAGACGGTGTTGAACTGCGTAAGCACGAAGATGCGGTTGATGCCAGAGTTGATGCAGTTGCTGATGGGGATGTCGATGAGTCGGTAGTATCCGGCCAGGGGCACAGCCGGCTTCGCGCGCAGCTTGGTGAGAGGGTAGAGGCGTGTGCCCGCCCCTCCGCCCATGATGACAGCCAGGGTGTCTGTCGTGAACCTCAGCATCTCGCGCCTCCTTAGGGCAACAGGGTCGTGGCCACGTCAACGAGAGTATGATCGGGTCGCCAATCGCGTCGCTGTCTATGGCTTCATTATAGGTGCGCTGCGCCAATCTTGCAACGAGGGCCAGCGCAGTGTGGGCTCGTGCCGAGGTCTCTGGCAGGTCCGGCACCAGGAGGACCATGCATGGCTAGCGGTGGTCGGGTTGACCGTGGTGATCCGTGGGCTATAGTTTGGCCGTTCCAGGGTCCACTGTCCAACCGAGAGATAGACCATGTCCGTGTTTAACCGCATAGATCGCCGTAATCTGTTACTGGTCGTGATCCTGGGGCTGGGCTTCGCGCTTAGGTTCTCACAGCCGACGCTCGTCGAGTTCAAACGTGACGAGGCGACTATCGCCCGTCTGGGTCAGGCGATCGCTTGGGAAGGGTACCTCCCTGCTGTGGGTGTCGACTCCTCATTGGGCATTGACAACCTGCCCATGACTCTGTACCTTGTTGCGCTTCCTCTGCGTCTGTGGTCAGACCCGTTGTCCGCGGTGCTGTTCACGATTCTGCTCAATGCTCTAGCCCTACCGGCCAGCTATCTGCTCGCCAGGGCTGCGCTAGGGGAGCGCGCGGCGCTGGTGAGCACGGCGCTGTTCGCGGTCTGTCCATGGGCTGTGCTTTACGCACGGAAAATCTGGGCGCGTTCTCTGCCGCTGTTCGTGCTCATATTCATGACTTCGCTCTTGATGACCTTCGCGTGGCGACGGCGGTGGGCGCTCGTTGCCTCCTTTGTCAGCCTGGCCGCGTTGTTGGGGCTGCAGCTCGAGGCGCTGGCTTTCGTTCCGGTGCTCGTAGTTGCGATGGCGCTCTACCGAGACGCGATCGCGTGGCGTCCGCTGGTAGTGGGCGTGTTAGCGTTGACTATCCTCTTGGCACCTTATGTCGTCCACGACGCCCAGACTGGGTGGGCCAATACGCAGGGTCTGCTCGACTATGCCCTGAAGGGTACGGGTGCCCTTCAGGGTACGGGTGCCCTTCAGGGTACGGGCGGAGGTGGGGTGTTCTCCTGGGATGCGGTTCGTTACGCGTTTGCTCTTGTGGGCAGCCAGGGGATCGAGGGCCAGGCCGGGCCGTACCACGCGCAGTTTCGGAGTCAGGTTCCGGACCTTTGGTGGACCAACCAGGTGCTGAGCGTGTTGCTTGTGGCAGGACTGGGCAATGCATTCTACCAAGCCTTGCGTGGGCGCACTGAGCAGCGGCGCAGGACGTTCACGCTGCTGGTGCTGTGGTCCGTGTTCCCGGTACTGCTGCAGGTCAAACCCTCGGCGCCGACGCAGCCGCACTACTTCGTGACGCACTACCCCGTGCAGTTCATGCTGATCGGCAGTCTGGCGACGGGGATACTCGAGGGACTCAGCGGACACGGGGACGCGGGACGGCGGTTGACCTGGTGGGCAGCCAGAGGATGTCTTGGCTTCTTTCTGGTGATCTGTGGTTGGCAGGTCCTGGTCACCCGACAATTGCGGGTGACGATGCAGACGCGGCCGTCGACGGGAGGGTACGGCATCCCGCTGCGCTACACGCGCCAGGCCGCCGGCGCTGCGCGAGCGCTGGCTGGCGAAGGCGAGATCATCGTGCTCGCTGAGGGGACGACTCCGTTTGTTACCGAGACCCCAACGGTGTTCGATGCCCTGCTCTTTGGTTTCCCCCATCGGTTCGCGGATCCCCGTGCTGCAATCCCGTTTCCCCAGAAAGAGCGCTTCGTCTACCTTGCCGGTCCGGTTGCAGGAGTTGGGAACTCGTCGTTCGAGATAAGTCTGGAGCGCCTTGCTGCTCTGCCGTCGGTGGCGCCCGGCCCAGTGATCCGCCTTGCCGATGGTGTCTCCTACAGGACCTACCGGTGGGATGGAGAGACGCGTGACGAGGTCGTCACAGGGCTCCAGTCCTTGGACGGAGGAGTTCCCTTCGCCAACAATGTGGTTTTCGCCGCCTATGATGCGAATAGCGTCGCAAGGGCAGGTTCGCCTCTCGATGTGACACTGGTCTGGTGGGTGCGCGATCCACCTCCGGGAGGGACTGACTATCACTTCACCGCGCAAGTGCTGTCCAGGGAGGGGATCCTGGTGGCCCAGGATGACCACGCTGGTTTCCCGTCGCGCACCTGGGAGGCTGGCGACTTGTCCCTTGCCCACTTCGTGATCCCGTTGGCCGAGGATCTTGCGCCCGGATCCTATCTGTTGCGGGCCGGGGTGTATACGTATCCCGACGTGGTGGTTGTTCCCGTCGTCAATGCCGTGGGCGAACCGGTCGATGATGGGGTAGGGTTAGGCGAACTGACGATTGTGAGATAAGCGTCGCGGTGGCCCACTCGTGGCCGCCGCGACGCGATGGGATGCCATACGGGCCGGCTAGTGATCGCCGGTGGCCTTCGGGGCAGGTGCCTTCTCGATGAGCTGGTCGCCGAGCGCGATGAGGGCATTGAAGTCCTCGCTGTCGTATTGCTCGATGGCGCCCCGGTCGCCTAACTCGGCCATCTGGGGATCGATGCCGATCTCACCGAGGAAGGGCGTGTTGAAGGCGTCGGCCATCGCTCTTGTGTCACCCTTGCCGAAGAGCGTGTAGCGCTCGCCACAGTGCGGACAGATGACATAGCTCATGTTCTCCACCAGACCTACCAGTGGCGTGTTGAGATGTTCGGCCATGTGGGCGGCCTTACGGACGACCATGCCCGCGAGATCCTGAGGCGAAGTAACCAGTATGATACCGGTGACTGGAAGGCTCTGCATCACGGTCAGGGCTGCGTCGGAGGTGCCCGGGGGCATGTCAACGACGAGCGCGTCGAGGTCGCCCCAGAAGACGTCGTTCCAGAACTGGTTGATCGCACTGGTGATCATCGGGCCGCGCCAGATGACGGCCTGTTCCTCATCCTCAAGCATCAGGTTGATGGACATTATCTTGATGCCGGTGGACGATTGGGGCGGCATGATACCCAGTGGCGACATCGTGGGGGGCTCTCTCACGCCCAAGAGCTTAGGGATGCTCGGCCCAGTGATGTCGGAATCGAGTACGCCCACGCGGCGCCCCTTGCGCCGCAGGCCCACGGCAAGCATGGCAGCAATGGTGGATTTGCCGACGCCGCCCTTACCGCTCATGACGGCAATGACGGATTTGACGCGGTTGAGGTTTCCCGCAGGCGAGTTCGACTGCGACTGACCCCGTCCGTGAAGTCTCTCGCGGAGGCCATCGCGTTCCGACTCGGTCATCGAGGTCAGGGAGATCTCGACGTTGATCCCCGGTTCCAGTGCGTCGACCGCCTTACCCGCATCGGCCGCGATCTGATCACGCAGCGGGCAGTTCGGCACGGTGAGTGCGATCGTGACGCGCACGTCTCTGCCGCCAATCTGAATCTCACGCACCATCCCCAGATCAACGATGCTGCGATGGAGCTCAGGGTCGATGACCGACTTCAGTGCCTCCAATACCTGTTCTTTCGATACCACAACGTCCTCCCCATGCTTTCTCTGTGTTGCAGCAGTGGCTGCGACTCACAATAAGCCCCCCATTTCGGGGGGATGACGAACCGACATCCGCCATAGGCCAGCGCCGAAGCTGCAAGCAGCCTGGCCCGATGCTACCCCAATGGTCAGGCCGTAGCCGCCTCGACGTGCCGGTGATCAGCCAGCTCTTCCTGCTCCTCAGTGCCTGGCTTCACTTCCCAGATGCGGTCGGGAGCAGTTAGGCGGTCGATGTATAAAACACCGTCCAGATGATCAATCTCGTGCTGGAAGACGCGCGCCAAGAAGCCCCTGGGGCGCAGCCTGAACTTCTTGCCCTGCAGGTCGATACCGCGGACGAGCACCTCTTCGGCACGCTCGACCTCTCCCAGATATCCCGGCACCGACAGGCATCCCTCGGTGCCGATGTCCGTTTCCCGCGACTCCTTGACGATCTCGGGATTGATGACGACGAAAAGCTCACCGCTACCCCAGATCTCCTCATCTTCGGGTATCTCGATGACGATGAGCCGATGGGTCTCAGCGATTTGGGTTGCCGCCAACCCGATTCCATCATAGGCGTGCATCGTCTCGACCATGTCGTCAGCCAGTTGCCTTATCTCCTGCGTAATCCCCTTGAGCGGGCGGGCACGCTCGCGGAGTCGAGCGTCTCCGACCGTGATCACTTCTCGCACTGCCATATCCCCTCCCACCCCACTACCAGATGTCCCACTATATTACCGTTTCATGGTGCGTTGACCATAGTCCTTGGTTCACGCGTCCATCTCCCGGTGGAGCTCGTCGTACGTAGAGAACCAGCTAAGCAGCTCCTGCTGGCGGCGCTGGGCCTCCAGCGCGCTCTGCCGCTGGCGGTAGGCATACTGCCTGTTCGATATGGTACGCTGGACGTCCTGTGGGTGGCGCACCCAGCGAAGCTGGAACTTGCCTTGGGTGCCTGCAGTCTCGAAGGCCACGTGACCGTAGTCGAGGAGACGCGCAAAGATGCTGGGCACCTCGTATCCCAGATTCTGGATGCGGTCCAACCGAGCCTCGTGGCGTGACTCCTGAAGTAACAGAGGGCGCCGTTGTATGAGGATGATGTGGCTCGGGGTGATCTGGAAGTAGTCGTTGCGCCAGTCCTCAAAGAACCAGAGCACGGCCGCAAACGCAATGGCCTCAAAGAACAGCCATCCCACAACCCAACCCCAGTACAGCCCGGCCGCCGGGCTCGTCAACAGAAATGCGGGGCCTCCAGCGGTCAAGATCAGGAATGGCACGAGCGCCGGGGCGCTATTCACCAAGCCGGGCAACCAGAATCGCTTCCAGATGATCGTGTCGCCACCGTCAGTCTCGATCCTCGACGGCGGGAAGAGGTACTCCCAGACGGACATGAACACAATGGCGGGCAGGAACTGCTGAGACTGTCCGGCTGCAGCGCGCGATGGCTCCTCCTCTTCTGGGGGCCCTGACGCCTCACCTGGACTCAGCCGATGGGTGAGGAGATCGCGTATCTGTCCGCGCATCCGAAGCACTTCGCGCGCTCTCGAGCGTTCGATCTGCGTCGAGATGAGCCGGCGAAGCTCGTCGGGAAATGGCACATAGGTCATATCGATATTGACCGTCTCGCCTGCCGTCTGGAGCACCAAGTTGCCGTAGTCGAGTACGTTGGCAACCAACCCGGGCTGATCCTCATAGATATCTACGACGTTGTGGAGGGGCGTCTCCTCTTGCTGAGTTGAGAACGGGCCCGCCCTTTCAACGTGCACGACTCGCTGAGTGGTCACGACGAAATAGTCATCCCGCCAGTTGATGAACTGCCATCCGACGATGCCTACGAGTAGCAGTACTGGGACGGCCAAGAACAGGGCAATAACCCTCAGGAAAGTCTGTTCTGCCATAAAGAGGGTGATCACCACCGGCAGTAGGAGCAGGACGACGAAGGTCGGCGCTGCCCCTTGCCGGAAGAGCCGCACCCAGTGGCGCTGCATTGTTGCGATTGCCCACTCATCGGCGCGTAGCCATTCGAACTGCCTTACCCGGCGGCGCTTCTGGACGGCCTCGGGGATGTCTAGACGACGCTGCAAGTAAGGTCGGGCCTGGAGTAGGTTGTCGAACTCGGTGCGCAGCACGAAGACAACCCGCGCATACTCCACTGCCGTGGCGGTGAAGTCGTGGAAATCGCCGACCAGCAGCCCAGACTCCTCGACGATCTCACCGGGGCCCAACTCACCGATGTCCAGCATCGCTCCCTCAGCGTCGACACCGGTTAGATGCACGCGGCCCTCGGTGACAAAGATGAGCCGGTCCGAGATCTCGCCCTGACGGAACAGCCACTCTCCGTTGCCATAGATCTGTTCCTGGGCGATCTGCGCGACCTGGTGAAGCTCCAATTCGCCGGCTCGGTCGGTGAGCTTCCCAAACGTCGGAACCGTCTTGAGCCGAGAAACCAAGGCGTTAGGCTCTAGCGGACCCTCGAGGTGTTCTCGGAGGTATCTGCTCTTTTGATATGCCTTGATGAGATCGCGGAAGGGCAGGATGAGGATCTCCGTCTCGTCCACGGCTACGACCGTCTGGCTGGCATAACCGTCAACAGCGAGGCTCGTCCGCCCGAATACGGCCCCAGGGCCGCGCTCCTCCTCTGCCCGCTCCGGGCTCTCGTATGGCTCCATTGGAGCAGATTCGACGTGGACGCGTCCGGAGACGACGATGAGCGTTCGGTCCGGCGCACTCTCCCGGTGAAGCAGAACTTCGCCGGGCTGATGCAATTGGCGTTGAACGAACGGCACCAGTCGCAGGAGCTCCTCCTGCGACTCCTCATCAATCTCCCTGAACGCGGGAATCCGCTTCAGATAGGCCAGTACTTCGCGCGGTTCCATACAATTGATTATACCATAGCCTTCTTATTGAACCGGCATTGCCGTCAAGACCAGAAGCGCCTCAGTCCCATCACACAACGCCGTGGTACGCAGCCAGAGTCTGTGTGGCCGTCTGCGTCCAGGAGAACGACCCTGCTTGCTCGACGGTGCGCTGGCTGATCTCACTGTGGAAGGCGTCGTCACTGAGCAGCTGAATCAGAGCGCCGGCAAACCCATCGATGTCACCAATGTCGAGCAGTACACCCGCTCTGCCAACGACCTCGGGCAGACTGGAGGTGCTGCTGGCAACCACAGGAATGCCACACGAGATGGCCTCCAGCAGCGGATAGCCGAACCCCTCATAGGTCGACGGGAAGACGAACGCACGAGCTCCTCGATACAGAGCGGGTTTGTGAGCTTCGGGCACGAAGCCAGGAAAGCGTACCGTACCGGGGGGGAGGCCCAAGTCGCGGGCGATGCGGCGTGGGTCAGGCGTGAATGGCGTGTCGGTCTCGGGCAACTTCCCGCCGATGACCAGGGCCACGCCGGGAAGTGAACGCTGAACGATCTGGAACGCCGAAAGCGCCGTTTTGAGGTCCTTCCTGATATCGAACCCGCCGAGATACAGAAGGTAGAGATCCGGGAGACACATGCTGGCGCGGATCTGCGCATCGTCGGTGCTGGGCCGCGATGTGTACTCAGGTCCGACTGCTAGAGGAACGGTGCGCACGCGTTCCGGATTCACCTGGAGGTGGCGCATGATGTCCTCCCGTGAGGCCTGTGAGTCCGTCAGCACCAAGCGCGCACGGGAGGTAGCGGCGCTGACGAACGCGGTGTATAGACGGACACGGAGGTCGCCGCGATAGGCAGGCAGGACGCGCGGTATGATGTCGTGGATCGTGACCACGGTAGGGAGTGTGGTACACGCAGGGGGAGCCCAGTAGGGAACGTGGAGCAGATCGCAGCCGAGAGAGCGTGCGACGGTTGGCACAGTGACCTGCTCCCACCAGAGCTTGCCCAAGTTCGTAGCGCGGGCCGGACGGCTCACCAAGGGGCCATTGGAGACAGCCTGTACACCGGCACACTTGCCCAGCGACCCCGACGGGACCAGCACGTTCATCCTTATCCCGGTGTCCGTCCGCGCCAGTGCATCGACGAGGCGCCTGATGTACTGGCCACTGCCTGTCTCTGGGCGATTCCAGAACCAGCCGCTGAAAACTACCCGCACGCATGGCCTGCCAGCAGAAGGCACGTCAATCCGCCTCTCGCTAAGGACACCGGCGCAGGCGCTCGCGTGGCCGCCCCTGCGCAGTCGGGCTGCCTGGGATCACTCCCGAAGGTGGACGTTCACTGCCTGCAGGCCGCGGTCGGTCTCGGTGATCTCATACCAAACCGGGGTATTCTCCACAAACCTTGTGGGATCACCGTCGATGCCGCTCCGATGGAAGAAGATATCGTTGCCATCACGCTGGGAGATAAAGCCAAAGTGCTTATCTTCCTGATACCACTTCACGACGCCGGCGCGCAGACCAGGGCCGGCGTCAACCTCGTCACGGCACTTCGCACAGCGATTAGGAGGTTCGGGGGCGACGCCTAGTTCCTTCTGCAGGCGCTGCTCCTCAACGCGGTAGACGAAGGTGTCTCCGCAGTTCTGGCACGTCAGTAGTTGGTCGCGGAATGGCATAGTTACTTCTCCGGTGGTCGCTCAGGTGCAAGACTCGTTTGGAATGTGGCCTCAGAAAGGCATACGTCGATGGCGCTTACTATACGTGGAAAACGTGCCGAGGGCAAGCGCTGTTGTCCGTGGGGTTGCCTTCTCACCCGCCGACGGTACACTCCGGCCCATGCCATCGACCAACCGCACGTGGGCGCGCTGGACGAGTGTTCTGGGGGTGTTACTTTGCGCGTGCCTGGTGCTGGGACGCAGCGACTTGCCTGCGCAAGACATGGAAGCCACGTTGGACCTCGTCAGTGCGCGGCGCACCTTCAACTTCTTCACCTGGGAAGCGCGTGCCCTGGCGAGCAAGGCCGCCTACGGGCTGTTGGCTGCTGAGCGCTATATGGACGATGAGGCGCAGAGCCGATTTGTGCTTGCTTACCTCGACGACGTGAGAGAATCGGACCGTCTATCGAGCGAGATCGATCGGATCTACGCGGACGCGGAGATCGAGGACCCGGACATGGCGAGCCAAACGGTCCGTGCGGCGTACGCGATGCTACGTGCGGATATGGCGCGCCGGGCGCCTATCGCCGAGGCGATCCTTGAGTCGCAGGTCAGTCAGGCCCTCGCAGATGGCGCGCTTGGGGTGCTCGCGTCCATCCTCCCGCCGGTGAGCGGCACGTTTACCCCACTACCGACCATTCTGGTGATCTCGCCTCGTGATCGGATTGAGAGTATCTCACAGCGCCAACTTGTGGCGGGCCTGACAGCCGCCGAGCAGAACACAATGGAGGAGCTCGTGATGGAGGCCCTCCCCGACGTGTCAGCGTACGTGACGGAGATCGGCGGATTGGCGGCCTATCCGGCGATGCTACTGGAAACCGGATCGATCTCGTGGGTTACCGACGTCGTGGCCCACGAGTGGGTGCACCACTATCTTACGTTCCACCCCCTCGGATGGGAGTACATGCGCAGCAGCGAGGCGCGCACGATCAACGAGACGACCGCCTCGCTGATCGGGGAGTGGGCGGGCCAGCAGTTGATGCTCCGTTACTATGAGCCTCTGTTGGTGCAGGACAAGGCGCTGCCGGAGTTGCTGAAGCGAGTAGAGGAGGCTGACGGGGGGACAGCGTCCGGGTTCGACTTTCGCGCGGAGATGCATCACACGCGCGTTGTGGTGGATGGGCTTCTGGCTGAGGGAAAGGTGAGCGAGGCCGAATGGTACATGGAGGCGCAGCGTAGGTACTTTGCGGCTAACGGCTACCGCATCCGACGGCTGAACCAGGCCTACTTCGCTTTCCACGGCGCCTATGCGAGCACGCCAGGGGCCACGGGCACCGATCCAATCGGTCCGTTGGTACGCAGGCTATGGGCCATCAGCGATTCGCCGGCCGATTTCCTCAGGCGTGTCGCGCCGATTGCATCACTGGATGCTTTGCAGAGCGCCGTACAGCATGCTGAGGCGCTGTCACGAGGCGCTTCCGTTGAAGTCAGAAGTGCTTATGGTATAATCTCTGGAATCCTGCATGATTCCTAGATTGAGGAAGTGATTGTTTAACCCGATAGACTGGCTGCTAGGGCTCTTTTCGCTGGACATAGGGATCGACCTGGGGACGGCGAACACGTTGGTCTATGTGCGGGGGAAGGGCATCGTCAGCAACGAGCCCTCCTGGGTAGCCCGGGACCGGAATACCCGTAGGATCCTGGCGGTGGGCGCCGAAGCCAAAGAGATGGTGGGCAAGACGCCCGCGAACATCATCGCCATCAGCCCGTTGCGTGATGGCGTGATCTCTGAGTTTGATGTCACAGAGGTCATGCTGCGCCACTTCATCAAGAAGGCGCACGGGCAGTTGCTCATCCCTTATCCGCGGCCGCGGGTAGTGGTGGGGGTCCCGAGCGGCGTTACCGAGGTAGAGAAGCGCGCCGTGCATGATGCTGCACTGGAGGCCGGCGCGCGTGAGGCGTATCTCATCGAGGAGCCTATGGCCGCTGCGTTGGGTGCAGGCCTGCCGGTTACCGAGCCTCAGGGCAGCATGATCGTCGACATCGGCGGTGGTACGACGGAGGTCGCCGTCTTTGCACTGAAAGGCATAGTAGTCAGCCGCAGCCTGCGTATCGCCGGGGACGAGTTGGATGATGACATCGTGCAATATGCACGGCAGAAGTACAACCTCGCGATCAGCGAGCGCATGGCAGAGCGCGTCAAGATCAACATTGGCTCGGCTTACCCTCTGCCTGAAGAGCGCACGATGGCGATGCGTGGCCGAAACCTGATCACCGGTCTGCCCGAGGAGGTCGAGATCAGCTCCATTGAGATCCGCGAGGCGCTTAGCAGGTCGACGAGCATCCTCGTCGACTTGGTGCGCGATACGCTCGACGAGACTCCACCGGAGTTGGTGTCCGACCTGATGGAGACCGGGATCTGCCTGGCCGGTGGTGGTGGGCTGCTCAAAGGTATGGCGGAGCGCATCAGCGAGGAGACGCACATTCGAACGTGGGTTGCGCAGGACGCGCTCACATGTGTGGCGCGGGGCGCAGGCATGGTTCTGGAAAGCTTCGAGGCGCTGCGCGCGACACTCTCCTCGGAGGACAACTGGCGACCCGGCGGCTCCGCGTCCTGGTAACTGAGACTTCCGTATGAGACGCAATGGTGGTCCCTGGTTGGCCTGGGTCCTGCTCTTGGCTGCGCTATTCCTCATCATCCTCAGCGAATCCGGCACACTCGTTCCCCTTGAGAGCCTCCTGAGCTATGTCGTCGCCCCTCTTGAGCGCGGTATCTCAGGTCTGGTGGGTCGAATCGGTCTCCTCTCTGGATCGGGCCGCGATGTGCAGGCGCTTCAGGAGGAGGTTGCGACGCTGCGGTCGGCCAACGAAGCCTTGGTGCTGGAGAACTTCCGGCTGCGTGAGTACCAGGCGGAGAATACCGAACTGCGCCGGCAGCTCGATTTTCGTCAGGAGAACCCGACACTGAGCCTCATCGGCGCCGATGTCGTCGAGCGGGGCTGTCTTTCCTTTCCGTGCGGCGACGTCGTGGGCCAAGACACCAACCCCTATTTGCGTTACCTTATCATCAACGTGGGGTCGCGCGACGGTGTCGCTGTTGGGATGCCGGTTGTGACCGGCGGGACGGCGATGGTCGGCCGGATTGCTCGGACCTCGCCCAACCTATCGTATGTGCAGTTGATCAACGACCCCGCCAGCCGGGTGGCCGCAATGCTGCAGCAGTCGCGGGTCACCGGCATCGTTGAGGGCTCTGAGGAGGGCCTGATGGTGATGACGGACATCCTCCCCGACGAGCTGGTTACGGAAGGCGAAACGATCGTCACGTCATCGCTGGGTGGGCTGCTCCCGAGGGGCTTGATCCTGGGGCAGGTCGAGAGTGTGGCCTACCAGGAGTCGGAGTTGTTCCAAAGGGCGGCCATGCGTCCTGCGGTTGACTTTCGGCGGATGGAGACGGTGTTGGTGATCACGGACTTCGCACAGCCGGACCTAACTGAGATGGATACGCCGTGAGCCTCTACTTCGGAATCCCAATCCTGCTTGTCGCAGCAGTCGTGCAAAGCGTAGTGTTTGAGCGGATCAGTATTCTTGGGGGTCGTCCGGACCTGGTGTTGCTTCTGGTGGTAACCTGGTCGATCATACGCGGCGCTGACGAGGGCGCGCTCTGGGGATTCGTGGGTGGTATCTGTTGCGATCTGCTTTCCGGCAGCGGGTTGGGCCTTTGGACGTTATCGCTGACGGCGGTGGGACTGCTTGTCGGACAACCATGGGTTCACGCGCTCGGGCCCACCATCATTCGATTGGCGCTGATGTCAGCCGCGGGAACGCTGTTCGGGCACCTGCTCCTGATCGTGGCGATGGGGCTGTTTGGGCACTCCGTTGCTATTGGACGCGGCTTCGAGACGGTCGCGACGCCTGCCGCGGTGCTCAACTTCCTGCTATCTCCCTTCGCCTTCACGTTCTTGGTCTGGTTTCATCAGCGATCGCGGCGTAACCCAGGAGGTTTTGCGGTATGAGGCGCTCCGGGGCTTTGCGCTCGGAAGGATCGCGCACCGAGCTGAGTCCCTGGATGGGAACTGCGTCGGCAACGCCACGCGGGCGTATGCGGCGTGAGCGGGCGACGGGCTCGGCGAAGGATACAGGGGAGGCCGCGGCCTCGCGCCCGCCCTGGATCTTCCAGACCCCCCGTGTGGCGTTGCTGGGCTGGGTCATACTGCTGATCTTGGGACTCTACCTGATCCGGCTGTGGCAACTTCAGTTCCTCGAGGGGGGATCGTGGCGGGCTCGTGCCGTGCAGCAGCAGAGCCGGCTGGAGATTGTAAGTCCGCCGCGCGGGGTCATTTATGACCGCAACGGTGAGATCCTCGTCCGGAATGTCCCTGCCTACAATGTCACGATCACGCCCGGAAACCTGCCCGACGACGTTGAGCGTGAGCGTGACATCTTGATGCGGCTGTCTCAGCTTCTCGATATCCCCTATAGCACGAGCGAGGGGTTGGACCGTCCCGAGTACCGGATGGAGATCAGTGCAGTGGGCCGGTCCGACTTCCCGCCCTTTGGCGAGACGCCTGAACCTGGCCTGCTGGAGATGGTAGACCGTGTGCGCTGGCTTGAGCCGTTCGCGCCCATCGTGGTCGATCAGAATGTTGACCGTGACCTTGCACTGCTGATCGCGCAAGAGGGTAGCGTCACGATGCCGGGCGTGGGCATCGAGGTGGTGTCGCGGCGCAGGTATACTTACGGTGAGATCACCTCGCAGATTCTCGGGTTCCTGGGGCCGATTCCGCCTGAGCGCGTCGATGAGTTCGTTCAGAAAGGCTATAACGCAGCCGTCGACCGGATTGGGTATGCCGGCATTGAGGCCCAGCTCGAAGAGTCGCTGCGTGGCATTCCCGGACGGCGTGTGGTCGTGAAGGATGTTCTCGGACAGGAGCTGAGCGTTCTGAGCCAAACAGAACCGATGCCGGGGGACAACGTCTATCTAACCCTTGACATTCGGCTGCAAGAGGTCGCCGAGAACGCGCTCGCTGGAGGCTTGGAAGCGGCTGGGTCGCGCCGTGGTGCGGTCGTTGTGCTGGATCCAAGGGATGGCGAAGTCCTGGCAATGGCGAGTCTGCCTACGTACGATGCGAACATGTTCAGCCGCAGGCTGGATGTCGATGTATACGAGCAGCTGCTAGAGGACCCGCATCATCCCTTCCTGAATCACGCAATTGCCGACCAGATACCACCCGGTTCGGTCTTCAAGATCGTGCCGGCCTCGGCCGCGCTGCAGGAGGGCGTCATCAACCGTTTCACGACGCTCAACTGCCCGGGCCGCATGCTGCTGCCCAACAGGTTCGCCCCGACGGATGCGAGTCTGGCTCAGCCCTTCTACTGCTGGATCAACCTGCAGTATGGCGGCGGTCACGGCCCGCTGAACGTCGTCGAGGCGCTGGCGCAGTCCTGCGACATCTTCTTCTACCAGGTGGGCGGCGGTCTGGAGGAGACTCAGTTCACGGGACTCGGCGTCGACCGCCTCGCGGCTTACGCGACCCGCTTCGGCCTGGGCAGCGTGACCGGGTTGGATATCCCCGGAGAAGCGGCAGGCCTCGTGCCGACGCCGCTGTGGAAACGCCAGACCTATCAGGAGACCTGGACGACAGGCAACACCTACAACCTGTCGATCGGTCAGGGCGATTTGCTGGTCACGCCGCTGCAGATGGCGAATGCGCTGGCGGTCGTCGCCAATGGTGGGGTTCTCTACAAACCGCAGCTCATCCACCACGTTCAGGATGCAACCGGGCAGGTCATACGGCCCTTTGCGGAGGCTATCAGCAGCACGTTGGGGATCGACCAGGCTGTCTGGCAGATCGTGCGTGAAGGGCTGGATGTCGCCGTCTCGGAGTCTGGAACCGGAAGCCGCGCGCTCCTGGACGAGATCGGGATCAACCTGGCGGGAAAGACGGGCACGGCTGAGTACTGCGACGATATCGCTTACAAGGCCGGACGGTGCGACGTTGAGGCGCACGAGACGCTGCCGACTCACGCGTGGTTTATGGCCTATGGGCCCACGGAGGTCCCTGAGGTGGTGGCACTTGCGTGGGTCTATGACGGTGGAGAGGGCTCGGTCACAGCAGCGCCCATCGCCAAGGAAGTGCTCGATTTCTACTTCCGCCGCAAGTTGGGCCTCCCAATGGGCGGGGAGGTAGATGGCGCTGAGCAGCCTGAGATACCGGACGCGGAGCTTCCGGCGCCGGTGGAGCCGTAGCGGGCCAGCGAATGAGCGAATGGGCGAGTTGGGGGTTCAGTGGATGGGAGAACCGGGGAAGCCGGGCGAAGAGCTGCGGGCTGATGTGCTGTGATGGTGGTCCGCGGACCTGGCGATTTGGCCATGTGCCGTTTTGCTCATCTGCTGTTCTGCAGTCCTGAGGACGGGCAGCTAGCCGATGGAAATGCTTCGGCGCGGGGCGGCGTGGGGCTTTCTGCTGGTGGCGGGT
Source organism: Anaerolineae bacterium (assembly GCA_025454475.1). Classification (GTDB taxonomy): domain Bacteria; phylum Chloroflexota; class Anaerolineae; order B4-G1; family SLSP01; genus PWVB01. Next base: position 3,116 of record JALOOJ010000045.1, on the reverse strand, counting down.
GGGGTGTGGGGGCTGGGGGCGGCGCGGACGCTAGCTTATGAGGTCACCTGCGCCCGCTGCTATGGGATCGCTGGGGCGGCGGGCGGGTTCCTACTGGGCGCTCTGGCGGTTGGCCTGATCGGCTGGGCACTGGAACGAGCCGGGCGCGATGCGGGGGCGCTTCTTCCTCGGTTCGTATCTCTCTTTCTTCCTCTTATCGACATTCACGGCGCCGAATATGTGGCGTGGCGCGGACCTGTGCTGCTTGCGGGGTCGCTCGTGATCACCGCTCTTGGGTTTGTGCGGATGTCTCAGCGGGCATGGCTTGCCGTTTCGATGCTGTTGGCGCTCGCGGTGTACTTGCCGGATGTGTCGCCGTACGTGGGTCGGGCGGACACCTTCGAGTTCCAGGTGATCGGGCCACAACTTGGCATTGCCCACCCCAGCGGTTATCCCCTCTATACCTTGCTCGCCAAGATGTTCTCGCTGTTGCCTGTGGGAACCGTGGCCTGGCGGATCAACCTCACGTCGGTGATATGTGCCTCGATGACCGCGGGGATGGTCTACTTGATGCTGTCACGGGGGTCGCGCCCGCTGGCGCTGCTCTCGGCGCTGATGTTGGCATTCTCACCGACGCTTTGGTCCCGGGCTATTGAGGCTGAGGTCTACGCTCTTAACGCGCTCCTCACCGCCGCGGGGCTGTGGGTCGTCGTGGCTTGGACGGACGGCACGTTGAGGCCGAGGTACGCGTGGCCTGCATTGGGCCTGCTGATGGGGCTGGCGCTGGCATCGCACATAACACTGGGGGCGCTGGGGGCGATTGCCCTGGGCGGGCTCGTGGCTGCGCGGGAGAAGCCCCAGCGTCGCGAATGGTTCCTCGCTGCGGGTCTGGGATGCCTGGGGCTGTTGCTGTACGTCTACATCCCGCTGCGTTGGCCTGCCGTGACGGGCGGGGAGCGACTATCGCTGGCTGCGTTCGCCCGGTACGTGACCAATGCAGGTTCCGGCGGCGCATTGCTCCCGATGGCATTCCTCCGCGACCCTGGCCGATGGCTGGTTGTCGGGCGGCTGCTGTTGGCACAGGTGGGTTGGATGGGATTTGCGCTCGCGGGGATTGGGTTGGTCGTCCTGGGACGCAAGCATCTGTCGGTTGCGTTGGGTACGTTGGCGGCGTTCTGCGCCTGGGTCTGGTTTAACCTGAGCTTCTACGTGGCGGAGCCGGACTACTCGGCGTTCCTCGTTCCGGCGGTCGTCGTCCTCACCTTCTGGATGGGGTACGGCGCGCAGTGGGTATGGGGAATCGCTGATTACGCTGATGGGAACAGCGATTCCGCTGGAAGGCGGGGAGGTGATTCCGAGCAGCGGCGTATAGGGTGGATGGGTGGGGCGTGGGTCGTGTTGGTCGGCGCACTCGTGCTTGGCCAGCTATGGCGGACGGGGCCGGGGCTCGACACGACCTCGGTGGGGCGGGCCGACGAGCTGTGGGCGCGCTACGTGCTGCAGCTTCCTCTGGAGAATGGCGCCGCGATCCTGGCGGATAGTGAGAAGTTCCCGCCGCTGTACTACGTCCAGCAGGTGGGCGGATTGAGGCGGGATCTGGAGTTGGTGACGCTTTTCAGCGAGGCGCAGTACCGCGAGGCGTTGGGTCAGCGACTTGCTGCGGGGCAGCCAGTGTACCTCGCCCGGTACCTGCCCGGCGTGGATGGATATGGCGTGAGCTCAGTTGGGCCGTTGGTGGCGGTGGCCCCGGCGGCATTCTCGCCAACGCCGGACACGCTTGGGGTTCGCTTCGGCGAGCACCTCCGGTTGGTCGCCCATCGCCTGGACGTCGATCCTCTTGGCCGTGCGATGCACCACCTTACCCTTACCTGGGCCACGGACGGCGCCCCATCGTACGATGTCGACGTTCGGTTGCGGCTCGTCGATCGGGGAACCGACGTGGTGGTTTGGGAGACGAACGAGGGACGCCCGGTGAGCGGCTACACGACGACGCGCGCATGGCGGGCGGGTTGGGTCGTCGACGACTATCACGCGCTCACTTGGCCCGCGTGGGTGCCGGGTGGTGTGTACCGGCTGGATCTCGGGCTCTCGCCCCAGTTCGAGTTGGAAGGGCTCCCGATCGACGGAAGCAGCAGCACGTGGTATGCGTTGGGCGAGGTGACGGTGCAGGAAGGTGTTGCCGGCGAGGGTCGCCTGGCGATCCTGCTCGATCTGGGGCTCCGGCTGAACGCGGCGCAGTACCCAGGCGAGGTAGCCGCGGGCGCACCAGTTGAACTGGACCTCACGTGGACCTGTCGAGGAGACGGCCCAGCGGAGCGGCTCGATGGGAATGGGCTCGAGCTAGCCTGGGTTCCTGACAACGACAATGGGGAGGCGGTGACCGTGCCTCTCGTGGCTGCCGGCGAGGATGGCGTGACGCTCAGTTGCGCAGACGGGCGGATGAGCAGATGGCGAGATGGGCAGACCGGCGCCGTGGTGCGGCGGTATGTACTAGAGGCGCCGGCGGCGCCGGGGCGATACCGGCTGGAGGTGGGATGGCCAAAAGGGCCAGTGCCACAGACGGCAGCGCGCTGCAGCTGGCTCGGCGCACGACAACGCGCCTGCCCAATCGGAGACGTTATCGTGACACGTTCAGGCGTTGGAGAGGCGAGCTTCGATGGGCGAATCATACTCGTGTCGTCCTCTTTCAGTGCGACGGGGGTGACCGCGGGCGGGCCGCTGCGAGTCGCGCTGAGATGGCGCGCGGTCCAGGCACTGGACAGGGACTATACGGTCTTTGTCCAGGTGGTCGGCCCGGACGGCAAGCTCTACGGGCTGATCGTCGGGTGGTATCTCCTGGCCGACATGACACGGCTCCCGGTCGTGGATAGCAGTGGGGTCGCAACCGGCGACTTTGCCGAGATCGGCGTATTCGACCTGCCGTAGGTGCTAGGCTAGTCGGCGTCGGGTAGGAAGCGGTTGGTGAATACGGCCTGGACGTCGATGCGTTGCGCGATGGCCTGATGCGCGATCAGGGACTCCTGTAAGGCCTGCCACTGCGCCTCGGTCTGCCACCCGAGACCGTGGGCGTCGGTGACCGGGCCACGCGCAGCTTCCAGCTCGGTGAGCAGCATAAAACGCATATGGTCGCGGTCGGT
>JALOOJ010000002.1 GCA_025454475.1 Anaerolineae bacterium | reverse complement strand
CCTGATGGCTCGCTCAAATGGAAAGACAGGTGGACGGGCGGTCGGGATGGGATGGACGATTTCTACGAGGCCTTCACCAACTTCGCGCAGTTGTACACGCTGGGCGGCGGCGACCACTTGCTGGAGATGGCCGATCGGCATTGGGACGGAATCACGCGTCAACTGACCGGTTTCGGCCGTATTCATAAGGAGTATGAGTTCGGCTACGACCAGTTCCACCAGAGCGAGAGCTACATCTACTTCTACCACCTTTGCATGGCTGATCCGGGCAACCCGAAGTACACGGACCGAGCGCGGCGTTTCGCCGGGTTCTACCTGAATGAGGATCCTGAGGCCCAGAACTATGACCCGGTCCATAGGATCATCCGGGCGCCACACAACGGCAGTGGAGGACCAGCGTGGGGTTTCTCTGAAGCCGATAGCGCACTGTCTTATCGCTGGTCGGCGGGTGGCATGGCGAAGTATGGCCTTCCTCTGACGGACGTCCCCGGCATTGCCACGTATGACGATCTGCGCGATCCCGAAAACGCCCGCAGGATGGGCCAGGCGATGGCGGCACGGTTTCGATCGGGCGACGTTGGGAACAACCTTTTTGTCAACGGCCTGATCATGAACGCTTTCCTGCTCACCGGCGACGAGGCCTATCGATCGTGGCTTCTCGAGTATGTAGGGGCCTGGCTGGAGCGGGCTCAGGCGAACGGCGGCTTGATGCCCGACAATGTGGGGCTCGACGGTCGTGTGGGTAGCTTACACAACGGAAAGTGGTATGGCGGCATATACGGCTGGACCTGGCCCCATGGTTTCTACAATCTGGCCTATGCAGCGATCACAGCTGCCAACAACGCCTATCTGCTCACCGGGGATCCCCGCTACTTCGAGCTGCCGCGTGGCATAATCGATCGCGTGCTGGCAGAGGGCGCCGAGATGGACTTTGACGTCGCTGCCGAGGCGATGAGCATGCCGCATCACTACATTGGGATCGAGAGAGCTCTTGGACCGGAGCGGAGGACGTTTCTGACGCCTTTCCGCTACGGAGATCAGGGCTGGATGGACTTCCAGCCGATGCAGCTCTCGTTTCCGCTGAACGTCTGGAATGTCACGGAAGCCGAGGAGGACTGGAGGCGCATTGAGTTTCTCAGGGAGCGCAGCGGTTACGACTGGCGTAAGGTGGTTCCTTTTCGCGACAAGGGTGATATGAACCATGACGAGCCGTGGTTGCTCTATCTGCAGGGGGAGAACCCGCAGTACCCGGAGACCATCCTGGGCGCCGCCTATGCGCAAGTGTGCCATCGATTGGCACAGATTGCGGCGGACGAGACGGACATGGCGACTGGGCCTAACATTCATATCTGGCAGCAATTGCAGCCAGTGACGACCGAAGCTCTGGTGCAACTCACCATGGGCTGCCCTCAGGTGATTTACTACGGTGGTATTCCCAATGCACGCTTGCGTTACTTTGATGCGGACCGACGAAGACCAGGACTTCCGGATGATCTGGCGGCGCTCGTTGAGAGGGTTGTGCCCTCGGGTGCGGCCGCACCCTCGAACGTGTGCGTTACACTGGTGAACCTTAGCCCGACACTGCAGAGATCGGTTATCCTGCAGGCGGGCGCGCTGGGTGAACACCGGTTCCACACCTGTGAGGCTGAGGTCAGCAGTGCACCGTACCCTGCGCCGAGGGGGGAGTATGCTGCAGCTATTCCAACCGCCACCGTACAGACCCTGCCCGTGAACAGCAAACATCTCAGGATCGAGCTGCCCCCGGCGACACAGATAAGGCTGACTCTCTCCGTGGACCGGTTCACTGGCGTCCCATCTTACGCGCTACCAGACTTCGATCGGCCGGCGCCTTAGGTAGGGTCACCAACCACACGCCGGCATTGTATAGCGTACAGCAGGAAGGTACTGTTCCCGATAGCCCGCGACGGCGACCCAGGCAAGGAGGCAAGGCCATGAGTATCAGTGCACTGGCAGGCAAGAAGGCACCGCAGGAGTTGCTCGAGAATGTTCCGCGGCTGGTCTCCCGATACTATGCGAGCCATCCTAGCCCAGTTGAGCAGGCTGAGCGTGTTGCATTCGGCACCTCGGGACACAGGGGCACGTCGTTAACCTGTAGTTTCAATGAGGACCATGTTCTTGCAACGGCTCAGGCGGTCTGTCAGATCCGTCGGGCTGATGGTATCACCGGGCCGCTGTACTTGGGCATGGACACCCACGCGCTTTCAGAACCGGCACTCTATACAGCGATCGAGGTGTTTGCAGCCAACGGCGTGGACATCATGGTGCAATGCGGTTCTGATCGCCACGACTTTGGCTACACGCCAACGCCGGCAGTTTCCCACGCCATCCTGGCGCACAATCGTGGCAGTCAGGACCGGCGTCAGATGGGACGGGCTGACGGCGTGGTGATCACACCATCGCACAACCCACCGTCCGACGGTGGGTTCAAGTACAACCCGCCCGAGGGTGGCCCGGCGGGCAGCGATACGACTCGCCGCATCCAGGACCTGGCCAACGAGATCATGAGCAACGCCATGAAAGGGGTCCGCCGCATGGCGCTGGAGAAAGCGCTCGTTGCTGAGACGACCCACTATCACGACTACGTTCACCCCTACGTGGCTGACCTTGCCAACGTCATCGACATGAAGGTCATCGCTGCCGCGGGACTCAAGATCGGGGTCGATCCCCTGGGCGGCGCCACAGTGGGGTTCTGGGCGCCAATCGCTGAGGAATACGGGCTGGACCTCGAGATGGTCAACCCTGTCGTTGATCCAACCTTCGCCTTCATGACCGTGGACCACGATGGGAAGATACGTATGGACTGCTCCTCGCCCTACGCAATGACCAGTCTGATTGCCCTGCGCGACAGGTTCGATGTCGCGTTCGGCTCAGATCCCGATGGCGATCGGCACGGCATCGTCACCCCGAGTGTTGGGCTCATGAACCCCAACCATTATCTTGCTGTGGCCATCTGGTACCTGTTCCAAAATCGGCCGGCATGGGGCCAAGATGTTGCGGTGGGCAAGACGTTGGTCTCGAGCTCGGTGATCGACCGTGTCGTGGCTTCGCTGGGGCGTATGCTGTGCGAAGTGCCGGTGGGTTTCAAGTACTTCGCGCCGGGGCTCTACGCGGGGTCGCTTGGCTTTGGCGGAGAGGAGAGCGCCGGAGCCTCATTTCTCCGGCGCGACGGCACGGTGTGGACGACCGACAAGGATGGCATACTCCTCAGCTTGCTCGCCGCGGAGATCACCGCTCGCACCGAACGTGATCCGGGTGAGATCTACCAGACGCTGGAGGAGCGGTTCGGTCGCTCTGCGTATGCGCGCATCGATGCCGTCGCCAATCCGGAACAGAAGCAGATTCTGGCGCACCTGTCTCCTGGAATGGTCGAAGCACGCGAGCTCGCGGGGGATCCAATCACGGCCAAGTTGACCCGCGCGCCATGCAACGATGCACCGATTGGTGGGCTCAAGTTGGTGACCGACCACGGCTGGTTTGCCGCGCGCCCGTCGGGTACGGAGGACATCTACAAGATCTATGCAGAGAGCTTCCAGGGCCCCGACCACCTGCTGCGGATACAGGAGGAGGCGCAAGCCATTGTGGCGGCCGCTTTAGCATTGAAGGATACGGGTACCCCCAAAGACACAGGCCGGGCTACTCGATAACTACGGTGATCCCTACCTCGGCCCAGTTGTAGAGGGTCTCCGCCGCCGGAATCCCGAGGATAATACAGCCAAAGGATGCGGGGCGCCCAAGCGACCCCTCCCACAGTCGGTTGCCGCTCGCAAGGATCGGCAACTCGTGGAAGCCGTTCTCGACGCCGCCCCCTGCTGGATAGACGGCGATGAAGTAGGGCATCCAGAGATCCCACTGTGAGGCATAGGCCTCCTCGTACTTGCCCAAGACTTGGAAGGTGCCTGCGTGGGTAGGTGAGTCCTTGATGCCTGTTGATACAGGCCAGTCCCACAGCAACTGCCCGTTCTCATAGACGCGCGTCCGCTGCTCGGCGAGGCTAACAATGATCTTCTTGCCGATCACCGGCATATTGGGGGTCAGCACGTCCTGCGAGGGGATGCGGATCTGCTGTCCCACGAGGAGCTTGTCGATGTCGATGTCTCGGTTGGCCTCGGCGACCAATCCCGCGGGCATCCCGAACTTCGCTGAGAGGCTGGTGAGCGTGTCGCCAGCCACCACGGTGTAGGTCCTCTCGCCGTGCGTCAGATAGAGCCAGAGCACGTTCTGGCCGGACTCAAGCGCCTGGAAGACCTTGATCGCGGCTTCGTCATAGCGGAATCCCCGGCCTTCGCCCATCCCTTCTGCAAGTCGAATGAGCGTGTCGCGAATGGCGTACCGATTCATGTCCACCGAAGGTCTGCCGCCCTCGCCCGGAACCAGGTACAGCCAATCGGCTATCTCGTCTCGCCCAAGCGTCCAACTCAGTGTCTCATCGGTGAGGACGTCGTGGGTCATCACCGTGATCTGGCGCGCCAGGAGGGCATCCGCCTGTTCGAGAATATCGCCGGTGTCCAACTCCGCAGGTGGGATGACCTCGAAGGCTAGGGGCACCTCTACCCGGTACGGTGTGCCGCCGACCTCGCGAAGCCGGGCCAGCGTGGTCGGAATGTCCAACACACGTCCAGTCTGTCCCGGAACGATGACAACCTCGCCCTGTTCGAGTTTCAAGGTGGGGTCGATGGTCGGCTGCGTAGCCTCACGATCGACCTCGGCGAGCAATTCACGCGCAGAAGTCGTGTCAAATAGAAAGAGTGGAGCCACGTCGTGGTAGTAGAGCCAGATCTCGATCTGTTCCAGCCACGAGCCGCCGCGCCCCACCTTATAGGCGGCCTGTGCGGTTCCCAACGTATCCACGCGGAGGCCACCGAGCGTCCACGGGAAAGACCACTGCCTGTCGCCGTCCGTGAGTACCAGCATTCCGGTATCAACCTGGTCGGCCACGGTTTCCAGCGTAGTCGCTGCTTCCTCCGGCGAATAACCTCCCAGGTGAATCCCAAGCGCATACACATTGGGGTAGATGACGCCTTCGTAGATCCGGTTCGTCCGCTGCACAAAGACCCAGCCGCAGAAGGCTGTCACACCGAGTAGCAAGACAAGAAGCACCGCCGCTGTACCGGCGGCGCTGAGCACACTTCCCTGCTTGCGCGATGGCCCCTGAATCATTTGTGTGGCCATGTTTCCCTCAGAACTCAAGTCTATTGGACTTGGTAGTCTACCGCGTTTCTTCTGCCCTGCTACCGCCCGGCTCCCTGTCTTGCATGTTTCTGCGCGTGGAGGTCGAGCACCTCCCGTTGCACCTTCTGCAGATACGCGCCTTGAAGCGGATACCACTGCAGTATGATCGCGCCCAGGATCATCGCTGCTCCCGGGATCAGGCCGGCGAGGATTTTGATGCCCTGGATAGCGCTTGCCGGCTGTTCCAGCATGATTTGGCCCTGGTTGGCTTCACGCGTAATGAACCCTGTGGCCTCGAGCACGAAGGGTATCAGGGCGAGTGCAACGGACTGGGCCGGCTTGGTCAAAAGCGCGTTGACACCGAAGAAGGCGCCTTCGCGGCGGACGCCTGAACGCAGCTCATCCTCGTCGGTGACCTGCGCGAACAAGACATTGGTGAGAGTCTGCGGTCCCGCTAAGCCGAACCCTGCAGCGATCAAACACAGGGGGATGAGTTGTGTGGGGACCACCACGACGGAGATTAGGGCTACCCCGGCGATCAGCAACAGCAGCCGTTGGGAACCAACGACTCCGAGCCGTCGCCGAAGTACGGAGGTCATCGGCACGCCGATGATCAATGAGACGAAGAGGCATGCCACAAGGATCATCGCGTTGATCTGGAGAACATAGTCGGCCAGGTAGAACACGGCGCCCAAGAGGAGCGCCTGCATCAGGATTGACATGAAGTTCTGGGCGACCAGGACAAGGAACGAGCGACTGGTGATGGTGTACTTGAAGGCCGGCCCAAGCTTCAGTGGCTCGTCGCCCTGGTGGAATTCCGGGCGCTCGCGCACCCGTAGCGTCGTGACGATGATCATTAAGGCGCTGAAGATACCTACGGCGATCATCGAGACCTGGAGGGGGACGAATGAAGGCGACATACCAGCTTTGGGGCGGAAGAAGTCGGGGATGAGGAAGCCCAAGATCATGCCCAGCAGGCCGAAGAGCGACGATGAGATCTGCAGGCCGTTCCGTTCGGCGTCGGATTCCGAGATCTCAGGCAACAACGCCGAGTAGACCAAGCCGATAATCGTGTAGGCGGTGTCGTAGAGCAGCATCGTGGCGAGCATCCAGCCAAAGATGGCAGGCTGTCCGGCGTTCTGTGGCGCAAACCATACCAAGATGAAGGTGAGTGCCAGGAAGGGTGCGGTGAACCGCATATACGGGATGCGACGCCCGTGTCGTGACTTGGTACTGTCGGTGATGTAGCCAAAGAGCGGATCGTTGATTGCGTTCCAGATCGCGTAGAGGGTGGAGGCGATGGCGATCCAGCGCGCGGTGAGGCCCAGGTAGTCCTGGTAGAAGATCGGCAACAGCGCGCCATAGGTGCCTGACACGAAGGATGTGCCCAGTGCGGCAACACCCCACTGGACCTTATAGCCCAAACTTAGGCGGACTGCGCGGTCAGAACCGGCGTCAGAACCGGCGTCAGAACCGGCGTCAGAACCGGCGTCAGAACCGGCGTCAGAACCGGCGTCGGAACTGGTGCTTGCGGAGACACCTGCTGCAGATGGGGTCTTCATTCTCTCCCTCCGTATGGGGCCTAGATCTTCGAACGCATCAGGTCACGCAAGGCACGCCATGTGATCGCATGGATGCCCTGATCGGTAAGGAAACTGCGAAGCTGTACACTCATCAGCACCTGGAAATCGGCTGCGCGTTCCTGCCAGCGCTCCGGCATGATCGCTCGCAGCTCTGGGGTATCTATGGACGGATGGGTGATGAGGTACGTCAGGCCAGGATGGAGGTCGCTCAAGACGCGCGTCACCTGTTTCAGGTGGTTGTCAGCGGCGCTAAACTGCGTCGAACGGACGTCATCGAAGAGCGGGAGCCCGCGGGCTTCCAGGTCAACAACACGGGCGGCGAGGCCCTCGGCTATTGGGCCTCGTAGGCCTCGGGACGCGAGCAGCTCAGGCGTTGCACGCACCAGGAAGGGGGGGATGCCGCGCTCCAGCGCGGTCTGGACGTAGGGCTCGAGGAAGGCCGGCCAGAAGACAGTCCCCATGTGGGTGTCGATATGGGTTACATCAATGCCGGCGTCCAGTGCACGCTGGACCTGGGCGGCGATCTCGCGGCGCACCGCCTCGGGACGGGCCCTGGCCTGCGCTTCGGCAGTCGCTCCGTGGAGATAGCCGCTTTCGTCGACAAGTCCATCGTCCGACGTCCACGGCGCAGCGGGTCCCCAACGGTACGTGCCTCGCCACTCGCTGGTCAGCGTGATATGTACGCCCATGTCCACACGGCCCGGATGTTCGACGCAGAACCGGGCTGTCGCCGGCAACCAGGGACACGGCACCATGGTCGAACCAGAAAAGGTGAGCTCCGTTTGGGTCAGGTCCATGTAGGCAGCCAACGAGGCATGGCACATACCGATGTCGTCGGTGTGGATCAGGACGACCCGGTCCGAGTCGGACAAACCAAGGGCTTTCAGAAGGGGATTGGGCTCCATAGCGATCCTTTCGTGTGAACGTATGCCGGTGAATGCCCTGAGTGGCCATTATAGGCAGTTATGGACGTCCTGCACGCAAGACAGCAGCTCCGGGAAAACGTGCACCCCCGGTATTCCTCCCGGGGGTGCACGAACCTCGGAGACCGATGGCGCTACGGACCCAGACGCTGCCAGGTCAGCCTGGCCTTGGCGGCTTGCGTCGCCTCGAAGTATTCCATTCGGATCGTGTGCTGTCCTGGGGCCAACTGCACCGTGGTGGACCGTATACCACGCATAGGGCGCCAGCTATCGAGCACGATACGGTTATCGACATACAGGCGCACGCCATCATCCGTTGATGTGGTGAGGCGGTAGCGTCCGCCCTCGACAGCAAAGGCACCCGTCCAGCGCACAGCGAACTGGTTAGCAGGTATGCCCTCAGCTGGCGAGTTCCAGCCCCAATCAAAGTCAACCGTCGTGTCAGTCCTAACGAGGACCGGTGCCTTGGTCATATCACGTGTTGCGAAGTACTCGCCCTGCCATGGCCCAGGAAGTTGTACGGTTGTGGGTCCACCGCTGCCGGGAGCACTGGGCGCTGGTGTGCTCGGAGCTGGGGCGATGACCGTGGTCGACCGGTAGGTTGGCGATGGGGCCATTGCACGGGCTGCCTCCACCGTTGCAGCATAGTCCCACCAGAACTGCACGCTCGCCGATCCATTGCCCTCGAAGTACTCAACCCGCAGCGTGTGCTGTCCCTCGAGCCAGTGCCAGTCCTGATAGTGCCACGTCAGTGTCTGGGGTGCCCAGTGGTCGAGTTTCAGATCGATGTCGCCAATGCTTGGCTCGATCCACAGCCGGACCCCGTCGTCGGAGCGGGCGTTGAAGCGGTATAGGCCCGCGGGCAGGTTGAACGTGCGCACCCATCGCACCGAGAAGTTGTCACTTGCCATCCAGCTCGCCGGTGCTCCCTGGCCCCAGTCGAAGTTGATCTCGGCGTCGTCACGGATCATGCCTGGTGCACCGCGCAGCTCCCGATTGTCGTAGTAACGGCCCTCCCATCCTCTCAGTCCGTCAATGCGATCCCACCAGACCGCGATCGCGGCATTGCCGCCCTCTTCGAAATACTCCACGGTGACAGTGTGGTTACCTGCCCCAAGCGAGATGTCGGCGTAGTGTGTGTTGGGCAGCGTCTGCTTCTTCCACGCGTCGACGATGCGCTGCCCATCGACATAGATGCGCACCCCATCATCGCTGCTAGCATAGAAGCGGTATCTGCCAGCCTGGAACCCAAGCGTGCGGCTCCACCGGGCTGAGAAGTTGTCCGCCGAGACCTTGGGATCCGGACTGCCGGTGCCCCAGTTGAAGTCGATGGCGGCATCTCTTCGCCCGTGGACGGCGTTACCGGAATGGGCGGTGTTGTTCCAGAAGAGTGCATCCCAGACTGCCCCGCTCTGGAGCTTCTCCCACCCAATCTGCATGAGCGCGGTGCCCCAAGCCTCGTAGTACTCGATGCGGACGCGCGCCGTCCCGCCGTTTACGGCGTAGTCCCGAGTCTTCCATTCCGCGGCATGGTCGCCCCAGTTGTCGATGACGAGAACGTCATTGATCCACATACGCATACCATCGTCGGAGCGATAGGTGAAACGGTAGGTGGCATTCTCAAACCAGACGTCTTGTGTGAAGCGCGCGGAGAACCCATCGTTGGGGATCCCTGAGCCGGGGCCGCCGGTGCCCCAATCATGGTTGATATCGGACTCGTAGCGTGTCAGAGCCACGCTACCGCTAAGAGCGGTATTGGCGAAGTACTCAGCATACCACTGTCCAGAAGAGTACAGGTGTGCGGCCGCAGATACCGGGCGCGGGGTGCTGAGCGAGCTGCCCAAGAGGGCCAGCGACAGCACGAGCGTCATACCTAGTGAGATTGGCCTGTGCATATTACCTCCTGATATCCATAGTCCTTATGATTATAGCCTGACCGACGGCGTCAGACATAGTACGCACACATAGTGAAGCCGTCGCGGCCCACCGCTTCCTCTTCTAGACGCTCTGGTCCTGACAATGGTTCCCGTTTTTTGACCTGTCAGTTGTCTGACATATAATGGAGGTGGAGGCTTACAATGGTTCTCAATGCTCTGCCCAAGGTTCGCTCCACACGGGACCAGGTTGAGGCAGCTCTTTCGATTCTGATTCAGCAACAGCGTCCAGGAGATCAGCTACCACCCGAGCCGGAGCTAGCCCGGCAGCTTGGCGTGTCGCGTCCTACGCTCCGAGAGGTGCTGCGTACGTTTGCTGATCGTGGGCTACTCGTGCGCCGTCAGGGTGTGGGCACTTTCGTCGCCTCACGCTTGCCTGTGCTGGAGACTGGACTAGAGGTTCTGGAAAGCCTTGAGCGTCTCGCTGATCGCCTGGGGCTGACCACCGAGATGGCTCACCTCGCCATCGAGGAGCGTCAGGCCACGGCGTTAGAGCTGGAACGTCTTGGACGGACCGAACCGACGGAGGTCCTGGCGGTCGACCGTGTCATCACGGTCGAGGGTGAACCGGTAGCGGATCTCACCGACGTTGTGCCTGTGGAATACCTGCGTCGCGCTGATCTCGATGAGAGTTTCCGGGGCTCGGTCCTCGATGTGCTGCTCCAGCGGGGCTTGCCGCCGCTAAGTCACTCGCGGACGGAGATCCTCGCCGAGTTGGCCGGCCTGTCTCTGAGCGGCTACCGAGCGTCGCAGACGACGGCGACGCGCCTAGGGGTCGAGCCGGGGGCACCGCTTCTCCTGTTGGTGGCTCAGCTTTATAGCTATGATGAGCAAGTAGTTGATGCCTCGGTGAGCGCGTTTGTGCCTGGGTATTTCAGGATCCATGTGATGCGCCAGGTCCGCGCGTGAGTGCCCGGGCGTAGCACGAGGCTACCAAGTCGGCGCGGCCGTATGTAGCGCAAATGACACCGGTCGAGGCCGGTCAGAACCGGTGGAGGAGGTGATATGGGGAAACAGGAGTCTGTAGTGGAAGTGAGCGCGGTGCAGCGTGCGGTTGAGGCGCGGCGACCCGACATCATCGCGTTCCTGCGCGAACTCGTCGCTATCCCCTCGATGGATTCACAGATCCGGGAGGTCGCTGGACGAGTTCGGGCCGAGATGGATCGGCTCGGGTTTGACGCGACCCGGTTCGATCGTATGGGAAACATCGTCGGGCGGATCGGCGATGGGCCGCGGGTGATTCTCTTCGACAGCCACATCGACACGGTTGGCGTTGGCGACCCGGACGAGTGGCGTTGGGATCCGTTTGTGGGAAAGGTCGAGGACGGCGTCCTCTACGCCCGCGGCGCGAGCGATGAGAAGGGTAGCACGCCGGGCATGGTCTACGGGCTTGCCATCGCGCGCGATCTGGGCCTATTGGAGGGATGGACGGCGTACTACTTCGGCAATATGGAGGAGTGGTGTGACGGCATCGCTCCCCGTGCTCTGGTGGAGGATGAGGGGATTCGTCCCGACTATGTGGTAGTTGGTGAGCCCACGAAAATGCAAGTCTATCGTGGCCACAAGGGGCGTGTGGAGATGCAGGTCGTGGCCAAGGGGAGGAGCGCGCACGCTGCGAGTAATGAGCTGGGCGACAACGCGATCTACAAGCTGCTGCCCGTGATCGAGGCGATCAGCCAACTTGAGCCCGAGCTGGGTGACGATCCGTTTCTCGGGCATGGCAAGATCACGGTCACCGACATTGTGGTGGAGACGCCCAGCATTAACGCCGTTCCCAATAGCTGCACCGCCTTCATCGACCGCCGGCTGACTTTCGGTGAGGACCCCGAGGCCGAGATTGACCGCGTGCGTGCTCTCATTCCTTCTGCGAACCGGGAGATTGGCGACATCACTGTCGAGCTCCTGCGCTACAGCGATCCCAGCTATACCGGATTTGTGAAGGAGGTGGACAAGATCTTCCCGGCCTGGGCGCTGGATGAGGCTCATCCACTGGTCCAGGCCGGGCTGGAGGCGTGCCGCCGTATTGGGCTAGGGCCGTCGGGCGTCGGAACGCGGCCGTCAGAACGGCTTGGGGATGCTTCGGCTGGCGCGGCGGGCAAATGGGACTTCAGTACGAACGGGATCTATTGGGCCGGTATCGCCGGCATACCCACGATCGGGTTTGCGCCAGGTGATGAGAAGACCGCACACACAGTGAACGACAGCGTGTCGCTTGATGATGTGGTCAAGTCAGCCGAGTTCTACGCTATCCTGCCAGCGCTGTTATCTGAGGAGACATTGGCGATGGGGGACTGAGGATTGGTAGTTGCGGATTGTCGGTTTGTACATATTGCCTGGAGGTGAGGGATGCAGACGTTCCTACGTGGTCGCGACCTGATTTCCGATCTGGACTTCTCGAAAGAGGAAGTGGAGACCGTGCTCGATGTGGCTTGGGATCTCAAACGTAAGCGAGCTGTGGGCGAGCCCCACCCGTACCTGCGCGACAAGACGCTGGGCATGCTCTTCTTCTTTAGCAGTACGCGGACTCGCTGCTCCTTTGAGTCGGGTATGGCGCAGTTGGGTGGACACGCGGCCTTCATCGAGTCGCGCACGACGCAGATTTCGCATGGCGACACGGCTACCGAAATCGGGCAGATCCTCGGACGCTACTTCGATGGTATCGCCATTCGGCACTGTGACTGGCAGTTGGGGAATGCCTACCTGAACGGAGTCGCTGAGGCGTCACGCGCGCCGGTGCTGAATATGCAGTGTGATGTCTACCACCCCTTTCAGTGTCTGGCCGACCTGATGACGGTCATAGAGAAGAAAGGGCGCGACCTGCGGAAGAAGAAGATCGTGGTCTCGTGGGCCTATGCTTCTTCGTACCTCAAGCCGATCTCGGTCCCGCAGTCGCTGATCCTGCAGATGCCGCGCTTTGGGATGGATGTCACGCTCGCCTATCCCGAGGAGTTCATGCTGATGCCCGAGATCGTCGACGAGGCCAAGAGCCAGGCCCGGAGGTATGGGACGGGCTTCGAGATCGTGCACGATATGGAGGAGGGTTTCAGGGATGCGGATGTCGTCTATGCCAAGTCCTGGGGACCGCTGCTGACTACGGACGACCCAGTCGAAGGCAAAAAGCTGCAGGACAAGTATCAGGATTGGATCACGGACGCGGCCAAGATGCGGTCCGCGGCACCAGACGCGATCTACATGCACCCGCTGCCCGCCGACCGGGACATCGAGGTGACGAACGACGTGATGGATGGTCCGCAGTCGGTGGTCTTTGATCAAGCCGAGAACCGGTTGCACGCGCAGAAGGCGGTGATGGCTCTCACGATGTGGTAGTCAGCACTGTCCGGCGTCAATGAAGGGAGACAGGACTATGGAGCCAACTCAGGTGGAGGAACGCAGGAAATGGGCTGTGATCGCCATCGGCGGCAATTCTCTGATCACGGATAAGCAACATCAAACGGTGGAAGATCAGTACCAGGCGGCGAAAGAAACATGCCATCACATCGCCGACATGATCGAGATGGGGTGGGATGTCGCGATCGGTCACGGAAATGGACCGCAGGTCGGCTTCATCCTGCGCCGCTCGGAGATCGCGGCCAAAGTTGCCGGGATGCACGAAGTGCCGATTGATGTCTGCGGAGCGGATTCCCAGGGCGCGATCGGATATGCCCTCCAGCAGAACCTGAACAACGAATTCTACCGCCGCAAGATCAAGAAGAGCGTCGCTACTGTGATTACGCAGGTCCTTGTGGACAAGAACGATCCAGCCTTCCAAAACCCCACCAAGCCGATTGGCGGGTTCATGGACGAGGCTGAAGCGCAGCGACGTACGGCGGAGGAGAACTGGTCGGTCGTTGAAGACGCCGGGCGTGGGTGGCGGCGCGTGATCGCCTCGCCGCTGCCCAAAGAGATCATTGAGATCGATGTCGTGCAGGCCCTACTCAACCAGGGCATCTGCGCCATCACCGTGGGGGGCGGCGGCATTCCCGTCATCGAGGATGCGCAGGGCAACTACCTGGGCACGGCCGCCGTGATTGACAAGGACTATGCCTCGTCGCTACTGGCGCAGAAGATCAAGGCGGATCTGTTCCTCATCTCCACCGCCGTCGAGAAGGTGTACGTCAACTTCAACACACCAGAGCAGAAGGGTATCGATGTGATGACGGCTTCTGAGGCGCGCCGCTACATCGCCGATGGCCAGTTCGCCAAGGGCAGCATGTTGCCGAAGGTTGAAGCCATTCTCTGGTACCTCGACGCAGGCGGTAAAGAGGCCATCATCACCGACCCGCCCCACATTATCGCTGCGCTTCAGGGTAGGGCGGGCACGCGCGTCGTGCCGGATGGATCGGTATAGGAGAGCCGGATTCCTCTGCCAAGGTGAAGCTATGGATCACGTGCGCGGTTTCAGGTGCACTGTCTGTGGGCGAGAGTATGGCGTCGGCGCGCCGCGCGGCGTCGGCGATGTCGACTATGTCTGTCCCTTGCACGGCGACGATGGGATTCTGGATGTCCTCTACGATTATGACCGCATCCAGGCGAGGACCAGTCCGAAAAGGATAACGGCTAGTGGCGTGGGAACCATGTGGCGCTACAAAGCGCTGTTGCCGGTGGATGCTGATGCGCCCGTCCCACCGCTTCGTGTTGGGTGGACGCCGCTCTATACGGCGCCGCGTCTGGCGGAGTCGGTGGGACTGCATCATATGTGGGTCAAGGATGATGGGGTCAACCCCACCGCCTCCTTCAAGGATCGTGCCTCTGCACTCGCCATCGTGAAGGCACAAGAGGTGGGCGCCACGACGATCACAACGGCCAGTACCGGTAATGCCGCGGCGGCCCTGGCGGGAATGACGGCCAGTGTGGCACTGCGGGCAGTCATCTTCGTGCCCAAATCCGCGCCCCAAGCCAAGATCGCCCAACACCTGGTCTACGGGGCGCGGGTCTTCCTTGTGGACGGAACATACGATGATGCGTTCGAGCTGACGCTCGAGGTGGCGCGGGAGTTCGGCTGGTACAATCGCAATACCGCCTACAACCCGTTCATGACAGAAGGGAAGAAGACCGCGGCTTATGAGATCTGCGAGCAGCTGGCCTGGCAGGTGCCGGACGTTATCTTTGTCCCCGTGGGCGATGGCTGCATCCTGGGCGGCATCCACAAGGGGTTCCGGGATCTCCTGGCGTTGGGATGGATCGACCGACTTCCGCGTCTGATGGGGGTTCAGGCTGAGGGTTCGGCGTCACTCGTAACTGCCTTCGAGCAGGGCCTTACCTGGGATCAGATCCGGCCGATTGAGGCCGAAACCGTCGCCGACAGTATCTGCGCGAGCTTGCCCCGCGATCGCATCAAGGCGTTGGCGGCTGTCCGCGAGACAGACGGCCGTTTCCTGGCGGTATCCGATGCGGAGATTCTGGGCGCTATCCCTATGATTGCTCAGAAGGCGGGCGTATTTTGCGAGCCTGCTGCTGCAGCCACCTACGCTGGACTGGCGAAGGCGGTCCGGGAGGGTTGGGTTGGCCCTCAGGACCGGGTAGTGCTGCTGTTGACAGGCTCGGGCCTCAAGGATGTGGCAAGCGCAATGCGGACGGTGACAACGCCTAAGGTGATTCCTGCCAGTCTCGATGCTGTGCGCGCGGCTGTGGCGCGGTGGGACGAACCCGCCCACGCCGACCGTGCTGGTTAGGGCCACACTGCTATGGAAAGGACCTGCGATGATTGATCTGACTGTCGATCCTGCGGGGCTGAAGCACGCCGTGGAGCGTGCCAGGGAACGCGACATTATCATCCCCACATTCGCTCAGCAGAGAGACCCTTCGCTGATCCCGGCTACCGTGCAGCGGGAGCTTAGGGGCATCGGTCTCTGGGACGTCACCCCGCGTAACCTGTTCCGCATCACTTGGAAGAACGAGCCAGTGGCGTATGGGGGCGGGTTTAGCGGTGTGAACTTTGTTGAGTTGCCACCGGAGCTTACGGGCGTGGAGGCGCGCATCATCGCGCTTGTGGGAAAGTGGTTTCCAACGGGCGCGCACAAGGTAGGGGCGGCCTTTGGCTGTCTGGTGCCGCGCCTGGTCACCGGGCAGTTCGACCCCACGCGGCAGAAATCGGTCTGGCCTTCGACAGGCAACTATTGTAGGGGCGGCGCCTATGACGCGGCGCTCTTGGCCTGCGACTCGATAGCAATTCTGCCTGAGGGCATGAGCCGCGAGCGGTTTGAGTGGCTAGCACGCATAGCGGGCGAGGTCATCGCCACGCCGGGTACAGAGTCGAATGTCAAGGAGATCTTCGATAAGTGCCACGAGCTGAAGCGCGAGCGTGGCGACCAAATCTGCATCTTTAACCAATTCGACGAGTTTGGGAACTACCTCTGGCACTATGAGATTACCGGGCACGCGATGGCGGAAGTGCTCGCGAGCGAACTGGGCACGAACGAGCGCTTTGCGGGGGTCGTCTCAAACACCGGGTCCGGGGGCACGATCGCCTGCGGCGACTACCTGAAGCAGCTGTACCCTACCAGCAAGGTCGTGGCCAGTGAGGCGCTGCAATGTCCCACATTGTTGCTCAACGGTTTTGGCGCGCACCGAATCGAGGGTATCGGCGACAAGCACGTACCGTGGATCCACAACCTGCGCAACACGGATGTTGTTACCGCCATCGATGACGAGGCCACAATGAGCCTGATCCGGCTTTTCAATGAGCCCAAGGGGCGTGGCTATCTCAAGCGGCGCGGGATCCAAGCGGACCTGGTGGACGCGCTGGACTTGATGGGCATCTCCAGCGTGGCGAACGTGTTGGGTGCGATCAAGACTGCCAAGTGGTTTGAGCTCACAAGCAAGGACGTCCTTTTGACCGTCTGGACGGACTCAATGGAGCTCTATGAGAGCCGGCTGGGCGAGCTGCGTGAGGTGGAGGGTGAGTACACCGAGATGGACGCCGCGGCGGACTTCGAACGCTATCTCCTGGGCGAGGATACGAGTAACATGGCGGAGCTGACCTACCGTGATCGCAAGCGCATCCACAACCTCAAGTACTACACCTGGGTGGAGCAGCAGGGAAAGAGCTACGATGAGATTCAGGCGCAGTGGTGCCAGGATGATTATTGGACCGATCTCCAGGTCCAAGTTGACGCCATCGATGCGCTGATCGCTGAGTTTAACGCGCGTACTGGATTGAGCCGCTCAGAAGCGGGGCGCTCAGAAGCGGGGCGTGCGGCTCAGGGGTGAGCTGGAGGTCAGAAGCCGCTCGGAAGCGGGCAAACTGACCGCGGTTCGGGTGAGGTGACCCGGCGGTCGACACCGAACGCGGTATACTAACGTGGGAACGTGTCCATGCTCAAACGTCGAGACGTTCAAACGCTGAGGTGAGGAACGTATGGAGCCGCAGATCTCTGTTGTAGCCCCCGTTTACAATGAGGAAGTTCTGGTCCGCGAGTTCTACCAGCGGATTAGCACTGTGATGGCCTGTATCGGCGAGCCCTGGGAGCTGGTCATCGTGGACGACGGCAGCCGCGACCAGACTCCTGAGGAGCTCGATCGCATCCAGGCGGATGACCCAGATCACGTGATTGTGATCCACTTTGCGCGCAATTTCGGCCACCAGCTCGCGATTACAGCGGGGATGGACTACGCGCGTGGTGCTGCGGTGGTCACAATCGACTCGGATCTTCAGGACCCGCCGGAGGTGATCCCCGAACTGGTGCGCCGGTGGCGTGAAGGGTATGAGGTGGTATATGCCGTGCGTGCCGAGCGTGAAGGAGAGACCTGGTTCAAGCTGGCGACGGCGGGTCTTTTCTACCGCGTCATCCAGAAGCTGACCAGTGTGACTATCCCCATGGAGGCGGGCGACTTTCGGTTGTTGGACCGCAAGGCGTTGACTTATCTCAAGGCGATGCGTGAGCATGATCGGTTCGTGCGAGCGATGACCTCCTGGGTGGGCTTCCGTCAGACAGGTGTACCCTATCGCCGCCACGCGCGTAAGGCCGGGACGACGAAGTACACGTTGGGCAAGATGCTCCGCCTGGCGGTTGATGCAATCACCGGATTCTCCGTCATACCGCTCAAACTGGCGCTATGGTCCGGCGTAGGTGCTACCGGCCTGGGGGTGTTGCTGGCGCTTGTGGTGTTGGTCATCCGGCTTGGGGGGAAAGCTCCCCTCGCGGGGCAGGGGCTGACGGCGAGCCTGGTTCTTTTTGTAGGGGGGGTCCAGCTTCTGACAGTCGGTATTCTCGGCGAGTACATTGGACGAATCTACACCGAAGTGCGCCAGCGCCCGCTGTACACGGTTCGTGAGGTTAGATGCCCTGAGGGGTACCGGCAGTTGCCTTGAGAGGGACAGTGCGGTGAGAACCGGAGGCTAAGCGATGAGGCTATGGGACACCTACTACACCGCGACGTCACTTGAGGACGCGGTCAAGCTGCTGGGCGAGTACAGAGAGCGTGCGCGGATCATCGCTGGCGGCACCGACCTGATCGTGGAGATTGAGAACGGTGCGCGCGCTCCTCAGGTGGTGATCGATGTGACGCGGGTGAGCGGGCTGGACGCGATACGCCAGGATGCCGACGGCACGCTGCATCTGGGTCCCACCGTGACTCATGCACAAGCAGCGGCCTCCTCGGTGCTCCAGGAGCACGCCCTGCCCCTAGCACAGGCGTGTTGGTCGGTGGGCGCCCCGGCTCTGCGGAACCGAGGCACGATCGCGGGGAACCTGGTCACGGCATCACCAGCCAACGACACGATAACGGCGCTGGTGGCGCTGGATGCCAGCCTAACGTCACGCAGTGCGCGTGGAGACAGGATTGGCAAGCTTGCCGAGTTCTACGACGGTGTTCGGCGAACGCGTCTCGCTCCTGATGAGATGGTGGTCGATATCACGATTCCTGGCGCGGCGCGGCGCAAACACGGTGTCTATCTGAAGATGGGATTGCGTCGGGTCTTAGCGATTGCCGTGACGAATGTTACGATCGTACTGGTTCGTGATGACGCGGGGACGGTCTGTGAGGCGCGGATTGCCCTGGGCAGCGTCGCTCCGACGATCGTGAGAGCGCCGGAGGCTGAGGCCGCGCTTGTTGGCACGCTGCTCACAGATAACGACATCGAGAGAGCGGCAGCACTGGCGGTGGAGGCAGCGCGACCGATCGACGACGTACGGGGCTCCGCCTGGTATCGGCGTGAGGAGGTTGCAGCCCTCGTGCGTCGGGGCCTTGAGTCGCTCCACAGCGGTGACGTGCGGATGGGCCTGCCGCAGCCCGACCAGATGGTCAAACTGTGGGGAAGGACGCGGCGTTGGCCGCGCCTGAGCGGACCGACGATTGCCCACCGTGCAGATGGCGACGAGCCCATTCAGACTGTCGTCAACGGTCAGAACGTGGCGGTGCGGGGGGCCAACGGCAAGACGCTGTTGCGTATGTTGCGTGAGGATCTCGGGCTTGTTGGCTCGAAGGTGGGTTGTGAAGAGGGCGAGTGTGGGGCGTGCACGGTCTGGCTGGACGGGATCGCGACCTTAGCGTGTCTTACGCCCGCGCCCCGAGCCCATGGGGCATGGGTTCAAACGATCGAAGGACTGGCCACTGCTCAGAATGGTACAGGAGATGGCGAATTGCATCCGGTTCAGCAGGCATTCATCGATGAGGACGCGGTCCAGTGTGGCTACTGCACGCCTGGATTCGTGATGAGCGCGGCGAACTTGTTGGAGGAGATTCCACACCCAACTCGCGAGCAGATCAAGACGGCGCTGAGCGGGAACCTGTGTCGCTGTACTGGCTACTACAAGATCATCTCCGCGGTGGAGAAGGCTGCTCTGAAGCAGGAAGCTGCCCTGAAGCAGGAGGTCACTCGGAAGCAGAGCGCGCAGGCGCGAGGAGATTCAGAGCGATGAGACGCACGGTTCCGAAACGTGATCTGACCCAAGTCACGCTCTATATGCGGACCTACTACTCGCTCCTGCGCACGACGGACGCGGTACAGATCCGGACGCTCGAGGAGACACATATCGCGATGAAGTCGTCGCTCCACCCAAATGCTGATGGGGTGGAGCCGGACATGTCGGCGTTTGTTTACGCGAGCCTGCGATTGCCCAAGTGCATCCTTGATGTGCAGAAGGTAGTTCTGGGGCAGAGCCAGGAGGTCTTCCGTCGCCGGGATTACCCCGATGTCGAGTCCTGGGAGGCGGTGAGCGGTCCGGCGCGCCGCCGGCGTATGTTCTATGATGGGCATGAGACGCTCGCTGTCTACATCGCTAGCATCTCCGACATCGACGATATTGTGCCGATGCTGACAGCGTTCCAGATTGAGTGGAACAAGATGCACACGCTCATCGGCATACAGGCTGGCCTTGCCGAGCGCTTGAGATCCTGCGTTGAGTCCGAGTCGAGCGGTCAGAACCGGAGCGATGAGATCTGTGAGGAGGTTCAGAGGGTCCTTCAGCTCGCCCCGGATGATTGGGAGCGCCTGCAAACGATCTGGGGTGACGATCTGCTGGAGTTGCTCCAGAACATTGGTGAACAGCGAAAGCGTATGTCGGTGATGCTGCTGGCGGGTTCCTACGTCGAGTATCTGCAGGCCACACAGAAATGGTGGGATCGCGTCAATGAGCGCGCACCCTTCGATCTCTCCAAGCGACCGACCTACTTCGTCTCCAGCAACACGCACAGTCTCAGCAACATGATCACCGGCTTTGCTCAGGGCCAGGAGTCGCGACTGATGGACTATGTTGTCTCCAGCGCAGATCCCGAACTCTGTGAGGAGGCCGACCGGATCCGCCGAGGCAAAGTTCCCAGCAACTGGTCTAACTTCCTATACTATACGCTTAAGAAGTACATGCAGACCCAGGAAGGGCGGGACCTGCTAGAAGAGCGTAACGCGTATGAGGCCGAACATGGCGTGATGCGGATTCCCAGCCAACATACGTTTGATCTCGAGGTCCAGATCATCGATCTGTCGAAGCTGGATCGAGCACACCTTGACCCCCGGCTTGTGGATGACCTGCCTCTAGACAGGTTGATAGACACGGATGCGATTATCCTCAACATCGACTACCCACTGGGGTTTGCAGCTTACCACCTGCTCTCGCGTATTGCCGTCAATGTTGGTGAGTTGAGAGGCGCGTATGTGTTGGGGAAGGCAGCGACGTTGAGCGGGCGGATCGGCGATGTCTTGATCCCAAACGTGGTCTATGATGAGCACTCGAGCAATACCTACCTGTTCAACAACGTCTTCACGGCCCGGCATGTCGCGCCTTATCTGGTGTATGGTGACGTCCTTGACAATCAGCGCGCCATCTCGGTTCACGGGACCTTCCTTCAGAATCGTGCGTATATGGAGATGTTCTTTCGCCTGGGATACACGGATGTGGAGATGGAGTCGGGTCCTTATCTCTCCGCGCTGTACGAGTTCATCCGGCCCCGTCGCTATCCCCAGGATGAGTTGGTGAATCTCTACCCCGTCCCGTTTGAGATTGGCGTTCTACATTACGCGTCTGATACGCCGATGAGCAAGGGTCGCAACCTGGGCACGCACAATCTATCCTACTACGGTATGGATCCGGCCTATGCGACCACGGTCGCGGTGCTACGTCGGATCCTGGCTCTGGAGACGGCGCAGCAGACTGCGATGGCGCAGCAGACTGCGACGGGGCAGCAGCATCCGGTAGCCTCCGGCAAGGGTACAGCTCAGCGTGCGCGGGTCTAGGCGGTCAGAACCGGCGGTCAGAACCGGCGGTCAGAACCGGCGGTCAGAACTGAAGGAGATTTGGTATGAAGGGGAACGCGGTCGGCAGGGCGCTGCCCCGGTTCGAGGCTAAGGAAAAGGTGACCGGCGAGGCGCTCTATCCGGGCGACCTTGGGTATGATGGCGCGCTGACGATGAAGCTGCTCTTCGCCGGACGTCCTCATGCGCGCGTTGTATTTGTCGACACGGCTGCTGCCGAGGGGCTCCCGGGCGTAGAAGCGGTCTTTACCTCGCTTGACGTGCCTGTCAACGAATACGGCCTTCAGTACCCTGACCAGCCGGTCCTCTGTGGCCCGTCGGCGCCAGGATCGGGCGCGGACGCGAGCGCGATCTCGGGCCTACCTAAAGTGGGCGCCGACGTTGTGCGTTGGGTGGGTGACCAAGTGGCAGCGGTGGTTGCCGTCGATGAAGACACTGCGGCGCGTGCAGTGAGCTTGATCCGCGTCGTGTATGAGGATCTTCCGCTGCTTACCGACCCGCGGGAGGCGTTGCAGCCTGAGGCCGTGCTGTTGCATCCGCCCTATCCGGGGGTCCCGCAGCATCCGGAGCTGGTCTTCCAGGGTAACCTGGTCTCACACCACCGGATTCGGCGCGGTGACGTCGATGCCGCGCTGTTGCAGGCTGAAGTGGTCGTTGAGTCGACCTACGAGATTCCAGGTCAAGAGCATGCATATCTTCAGCCTGAGGCGGGGCTCGCCTACCTCGACGAGGAGGGCCGCATCACGGTTGTCGTGGCGGGCCAATGGGCTCACGAGGACCAGGCCCAGGTGGCGCACGCGTTGGGGGTTTCAGCCGACCAGGTCCGAATCATCTACCCCGCGATAGGCGGCGCTTTTGGTGGGCGCGAGGATATGTCGGTGCAGATCGTACTCGCACTCGCGGTGCAGCGTCTGCGCAAGCCGGTGAAGATTGTCTGGAGTCGCACCGAGTCGATCCTGGGACATCATAAGCGGCATCGTCTCTTTGCCCGAGCGCGGTGGGCTGCGGCCAAGGACGGGACGCTCCTCGCGGCTGAGTGCGAGGTGGTCGCTGATGCCGGTGCTTACGTTTGCACGACGAACAAGGTGATGGGCAATGTGCTGCTTACGGTCAATGGTCCGTACCGCATCCCAAACGTCAGGACAGATGTGAAGGCGGCCTACACCAACAACACGCCCGGGGGCGCGTTCCGGGGGTTCGGCGCGCCACAGGGCAACTTCATCGCCGAATCTCAGATGGATAAGCTGGCTGAGGCGCTAGGTATGGATCCGGTAGACCTTCGCCTGCGCAATCTGGTGTCTGAGGACGATCCGATGCCCTGGGGCAAACCACTTTCTGATGGCGCGCTTGGAAGCGTCGCGCTCGGAAGCGCGCGCGGTCTGCGCGAGTGCCTGATCTCAGTGGCAGAAGCCGTCGGATGGCAGCAGCAGGAGACGACGGTCGGAACGGGAGCGTCGGAGCCGGTCGAAATCGGGCGGTTGGGGCAGACGCAGCCGAGGCCTTGTGGTTCCCCTTGGGTAGGGGAGGGGCGTAGCCGCGGCGGGGTGGTCGAGGGCGGTGCGGACCGTCGGAACGGTGTCTACCTGCGGCGCGGTGTGGGCATCGCGCTGGCTTTCAAGAACGTTGGCTATTCGTTCGGTTACCAGGACAATGCTTGGGCGTGTGTAGAGCTGCACGGCGCAACCGAGTTGGAGCGCGTTGTTGCCTATGCCGCGAGTGCGGATGTGGGGCAGGGAACGCGCACCGTGATCCGCCAGATGGTCGCCGAAGCGCTTTCAGTACCGGTCGACCGTGTCGAACTACGGTCTGTCGATACAGCGTGGACCAAGAGCGCGGGATCGGCTTCGGCGTCGCGGATGACCTATATGATCGGGAACGCGATTCGTGGCGCTGCCGCCGCAGCACTGCACAAGTGGCGCGAGGAAGAGCGCCCAGCAAAGGCGGAGTTCATCTATCTGGCACCCCAGACAACGCAGATTGATGCGGAGACCGGGTATGGCCACCCCAATTTCGCCTACGGGTATGCGGCGATTGCGATTGAGGTCGTCGTCGATCTGCAGACCGGATTATGCACGTATCCCCGTATCGTGTGCGCCAACGACGTCGGTCAGGCAATCAACCCCAAGCTGGTCGAGGGACAGGTCGAGGGCGGGGTGGTGCAGGCGTTGGGGTGGGCGACGACGGAGAACTTTGTTGAGGTTGGGGGCGTGCCGCAGACTCGAACCTTCAGCACCTACCTCATGCCCACTATCGAGGATATCCCGGGTCGCGTACAGACTATCCTGATCGAGAACCCAGAGCCTCGCGGCCCATGGGGAGCCCGCGGTATGGGCGAGATGCCCTTTATTGCGGTGGCCTCGGCGTTACATAATGCCCTGCGGCGCGCCACAGGTGTCTGGTATAATGCCTTCCCGTTCAATTCCGAACGAATCCTGAGCGGATTGAAGGGCCGGATGATCGGCAAGGACCTTTGATCCAGAGTCCGAGCGTGTTTGGACCGAGAGCTCAGAGGCCAACCCGCAACGGGAGGACAGTGTTGAAGCGATGGGGCCTCAGTCTACTGGTCTTGGTGGCGCTCCTGGCGGGATGCGCCGACCTTGCCGGGCTAATCCCCTCAGGTGAGGCCAAGGAACAGGCCGTCGGAACCGGCGCGTTTGTCGCACCAGTGGTCGAAGCGACTCTTCCGCCGCAGATGTCCACGGCAGCGCGGATCCTCGCCCGTGGTGCTATCGTAGTCGGTGTGCGCTATGATTTGGAACCGTTCTCCTATATAACGGCTGACAGTCAGTTGGCTGGGATGGAGATTGACCTGGCGCACGAGCTGGCCCGGCGATGGCTCGGGTCTGCCGAGGCAGTCCGGTTCCGGCAAGTGCGCTCCGACACTGCCTACCAGTATCTAGCTGAAGGCACGGTCGATGTGGTATTCGCCGGGCTGGTGCACACGCAGGAAGCTCAGGCGCGCGCGGATTTCAGTCCGGCCTATTTCGCCGATGGGATGGCCTTGCTCACCTTCCCGGATACCGGTATTCAGGAGCTAGGACAGCTCTCGGAAAAGCGCGTCGGCATTGTCAGTTGGACCGACAGCGGCGAGGCGCTTGCGGCATCAGCATCCGTGACGCCGACCTCTGTTGTGTATGATCACTACTTTGACGTGATTGATGCACTGCGGTTGCGCGAGATCGATGCGTATGCGGATCAGCGACATAGGCTTGAGCGCGCCAGGCGGATCATCACTGGCTCCACGATCGTTGGACAATGGACGCAAGAACCAGTCGCAATGATCTTCCGGCAGGATGATCCATTCTTCTACAATCTCGTGCAACTGACGTTTCAGGATATGGGCGCCGATGGCGCGCGGGATGCCCTATATGCTAGATGGTTGCCCGGCACGTCGCCGCCATCGTTGCCGGTCGTGCCAGGCAATGCACCGACGCCGCAGCTCACGCAATCTCCACAGCAGATAAGCACGCTCGATGTCGTGGCGCGTGTCCGCGACCGCCGGGTGTTAACCGTCGGGTATTTCACAGATCGCTGGCCGTACAGCGCTGATCGTGCGGATGGCGTTCCAACGGGGTTTTCGTTGCGCCTGGTGGAGCGTATCGCGGAGCTCTGGCTGGGGAGCGTGTCGGCAGTGAGCTTCGTACCGATGACCAGCGAGCAGGATGCACGTCAGAGACTCGAACGCGGTGACGTTGACATGCTTGCAGGTACTTGGGTACACACGCGCGATGCGGAGTTGGGGTTCGACTTCTCGATCCCGTATCTGGATGATGGAGTAAGTATTATGTCTCGGGCATCTGAGGCCTTCTCCGATTTGGGGCAACTCGGTGGCCAACCCGTGGGGGTTGTCGCGGGCAGTGCTGCCGAGGCCGCTGTGCCCAGCTTGTCTCAAGGTACGGGACTCTCGGCGGTGGGCTATCCCAGTTTCGCCGATGCGTTGGCGGCGCTGCAGGGCGGCGAGGTCGTCGCGTTGCTGACCGAACGACAGCCGGCTCTTGCGGTTCACTTCCGGGAAGAGGGCTTCTCTGTCTCCGACCGCAGATACACAACTCGGCCCGTTGCGTTTATGCTTCCTGAAGGAGACTCCGATTTCCGCGACCTGGTGAGCATCACCCTGATGGCCCTCGAGGCACAGGGAATCTATCAGGAGCTCTATAGCCTGTGGTTTGATGATGCGGTGCCGCGGTTACAGTCGCTTCCGGGACACGCGGCGACCTCTCTGTCTGTAGGGCAGTGAGCGTCCTGAGGAAGAGCGGGCGAGTAGCCTGAAGGCCATCTGCGATAGCCTGAAGGCCATCTGCGATAGCCTGAAGGCCATCTGCGATAGCCTGAAGGCCGTCTGCGATCGCCCGCGGTCCGCGGAAGGCTCGCCTTTCCGGTCCGTTGTGGTAGAATTACGGGATGAGCCAGGTACGTGAACCCCCGGAGGAAACGCGGCGCCCTATGGGGTCATTGGCCTGTATCACGACGGGATTTGAGACCGTCGCTCGCGCACCGTGGCTCGCCGTTCCTCCCGTCCTCCTAGACTTGTTTCTCTGGCTCGGCCCCAGGTTGTCAGTCGCACCTATCCTGCAGGAGATCAAGGCCTTCTTTGTGCAGTGGAGTGCGACGAGTGCCGCGGTGCCTGAGGTTGGTGACGCTTACACACTGCTAGGCCAGATCCTCGATGAGCTCAGCGCGAACTTCAACCTGTTCACGCTGCTCAATCCGGCGCCGCTTCTCGGAGTGCCCGCTCTGATGCCGGCACGGTTGACGGCGCTGAACCCGTTGGGTGGCCAGATTGCGATCGAGATCACCTCATTACTGGTCTTCACCGTGATGGCGCTGGCATTGGGGTTGTTTGGCCTGGGATTAGGCGCGCATTTCCTCGGCTCAATCGGTCGTCGGGTTATCACGGAGACCGAGTCGTCCTTGCCTGGTCCGTCCACAATATGGGTGCTCTGGGGACAGTTGCTCAAGGTGGGGAGCTTGATCCTCGCCGTGCTGCTCTCCTTTGCGATGGCGCTGTCATTTCTCGCTAGCCTGATTTCGCTTGTTAGCCTCACGCTCGCGGGGCTGGTTCTGACGTTGGCCTCTTCGATCGTGTTGTTTGTGGCACTGCACCTTGTGTTCGCGATCCCGGCGATCGTGCAGCTGCGCCGGGGTATCGCCCAAGCGCTCAAGGAGAGCTTGCTCCTTACGCGAAGCGATTTCCTTCATGTGATACTGCTGTTTGGGCTGATAGGGGTGATCTCTCAGGGCCTGCGTGTGGTCTGGATGCTGCCCAAACCCGATTCCTGGACGACGGTTGTGGGGTTGGTGGGGCATGCCTTCGTGAGCACGGCATTGACTGCGGCACTGATGGTCTTCTACCAGGAACGGCTGCAGTATCTTGAGGTGATCAAGAGGATCTATGCGACGCGGCTCAAAGAGGCCAAAGCCCACCCGCTGATTGGTGAGTGATCGCGCCCTGGCATCGTCAGGTTGTTGGGGCCTGTGAGTGGGGCTGTGTGAGGTATCAGTAACTATCGATGGCTGTAAAAACGACTAACACATTGAAGTATGACGCCTCAACCATCCAGGTCCTGGAGGGCCTTGAGGCGGTGCGCCGTCGGCCCGGTATGTATGTGGGTGGCACGGATGTACACGCGCTGCACCACCTCGTCTACGAGGTGGTTGACAACTCGATCGACGAGGCGCTGGCTGAGGCCTGCGACCACATCCGTGTTGTGATCGAGCCCGATCTGACCGTCTCGGTGGCCGATAACGGACGCGGCATCCCGGTGGGAGTCCACGCCGAGAAGGGTATCTCGGCGCTGACGCTGGTGCTGAGTACGCTGCACGCCGGCGGTAAGTTCGACGGCGGCGGCTACAAGGTGTCGGGAGGCCTCCACGGCGTCGGCGTCTCGGCTGTGAATGCGCTATCGGAGTGGCTGGAGGCAACGGTCAGGTCGGACGATGGTAAGGTCTACCGCCAGCGTTTCGAGCGCGGCAAGCCGGTCACGGGCGTCGACGTCATCGGCTCGTGCGACCCTGACGATACCGGAACCACAGTGGCCTTTCGCTTTGACACCAGGATTTTCACCGAGCCGGATCTGTCCTATAGCTTCGAGACGTTGGCACAACGTTTCCGCGAGATGGCCTTTGTGACCCGGGGGGTAACGATCGACCTGATCGATCGCCGTGTCGTTCCGGAGCGCCGGCTGACCTTTTACTTTGAGGGAGGCATCCGGTCCTTCGTCAAGTACCTCGATCGGAATCGCGAGGCGCTGCACGAGCCTCTGTACATCGAGAAAGAGGTCGACGGCGTCATTGTTGAGGTTGCGTTCCAGTACAGCGACAGCTATAACGAGACGATGCTCTGTTTCGCCAACACGATCAACACGATCGATGGTGGCTCTCACCTTACCGGCTTCCGGTCCGCGATCACGCGAGCGATAAACGATGCCGGGCGCAAGCTCTCAGTGCTGCGCGACAGCGACGCGAATCTTAGCGGCGATGACGTCCGCGAGGGTCTAACTGCTGTCATCAGTGTCAAGGTGGCCGAGCCGCAGTTTGAGAGCCAGACCAAGGTGAAGCTGATGAACCCCGAGGTTCGCTTCGCCGTTGAGACGGTGACGAGCGATGCGATCTCTGAGTTCTTCGAGACCGATCCAAAGGCCGCACGGCGCATTGTGGAGAAGGGTCTTACAGCCCTGAAGGCGCGGGCAGCCGCCCGTAAGGCACGCGACCTTGTGATTCGCAAGAGTGCGCTGGAGAGTATGACCCTGCCGGGTAAGTTGGCGGACTGTTCGAGTCGCGATCCCAGCGTCAGCGAGATCTTCATCGTTGAGGGTGACTCGGCCGGTGGGTCGGCTAAGCAAGGGCGCGACAGGCAGTTCCAGGCCATCCTGCCGCTGCGGGGGAAGATCCTCAACACCGAGCGTGCCGGGCTCAACAAGATCCTAAGTAATCGCGAGATCCAGGCGATCATCTCAGCCTTGGGCTGTGGGATCAGCGATCAGTTCAGTGTCGAGAACCTGCGCTACGACCGCGTGATCATCATGACCGACGCCGATGTCGATGGCGCGCATATCACGACGTTGCTGTTAACGTTTTTCTTCCGCTACATGGTGAGGTTGATCGAGACCGGACATCTCTACATTGCCCAGCCCCCGCTCTACTTGCTCAAGGCCGGACGCGATGAACAGTACCTCTACACCGAGACGGACCTGGCGCGGACCTTGCGCGAACTCGAGGGGAGAAAGGTATCAATGCAGCGATACAAGGGCCTCGGCGAGATGAATCCCAACCAACTATGGGAGACGACGATGGACCCCAACAAACGGACGCTGCGACGCGTCCGGATCGAGGACGCCGCAGAAGCGGATCGCATCTTTGATATGCTGATGGGCAGTGCGGTCCCACCACGGCGGAAGTTCATCCAGTCGCACGCGCTAGAGGTGCAGAACCTCGACGTGTAGCCTCCCAAGCCGGGCGATATCTGCGCGACCTGTGCCTGAGGACGGCGGGATCAGCTACACAGATCATGCGGTCGGAACCGGCGGTCGGCTTTTTGCGGCATTCGTCCGGCTGCCTACAATGGTGGTGTGACCTGCATTCCTGCACCTGAGCGTTTGGGGTCCCGGCCTCGCAGCGGTGGAGGATTGCCCGTTTTGGTGGGGTGAGACTCTTAGGCGAAAGGGAGGGTAGATATGACGAAGTTGATCGCGGTGGAGGGTATTGGGCCCGTCTATGCACGGAAGCTGACTGACGCGGGAGTCACATCGATAGAGAATCTACTGGAGCGCGGGGCGACACCGCAGGGCCGGAAGGAGCTGGCCGAGGTGACTGACATAACCAGTACACTGATCCTGGAGTGGGTAAATCGTGTCGATTTGTTCAGGGTCAAGGGCATTGGTGAGGAGTACTCGGATCTCCTGGAGGCCGCGGGCGTAGACACGGTGCCGGAATTGGCCCAGCGCAACGGCGCGAACCTCTATGCGAGACTCAAGGAGACCAACGAGGCCAAGCATCTCGTGCGCCGCCTGCCAGCTCAGTCGCAGGTGGAGAGCTGGGTAGCAGCCGCCAAGGAGCTTCCCAGGAAGGTCAGCTACTAGAGGCCATACCAAGCCGGGGTAGGTATTCTGAAGGGTACACAGAGGCGCGGAGACAACGAGCTCCGCACCTCTGTGGTTCTCGGGTTAGGCCGATTCAGGCTCTGCAGGCGTCGCGTCCTCCACCTCAGAGCCGCCGACTTTCTCGACCAGAATCGTTCCGCGGGTAATCAGGGCTGCAATCGCGCCCAGCGCAGCTAACTGGGGCGCCACGATTGTCCCCACTACCCCCCAGGTGAGCGGCAGGTCGATCAGGGGCCGTCCATCTTCGTTCTGGATGACGATGCGGCGGACGTTGCCCTGTTTCAGTAGTTCCTTGACCTTAGTGATCATCCTCTCGCCGCTTACTCGAAACTCCTCAGTGCGCAGTTTCCCGTCACTCATGGTGGCTCCTTTCACTGAAACGACCTTACGTCATTGTACAACAGAAATGCACCCAGCGACTGCATTCGAACTGGAAAGTATGGTAGCAGGGGTAAGATTTCCGGCAGTTTGGGCGTCCGAATAGTACAGTGAAGGTTTTCCCTCGTTCTTGCAGTTGGTACCCGCCATCCAATTGCGAGGCATCCTTCACACCAAACCGGGCTCTCGAAAGGGAGCCCGGCCTCTTTGGGGCGGTTTCATATTGCGTTGGTGTCGGTGGCTTTCTGTCGTATGGGGCGTCGATCGATGGCCGCAGTGAGATGCGCTCCGAATAGCGTGATTGACGCGCTGATATAGATCCAGAGCAGCAGCACGACGACACTGGCTAGAGATCCGTAGACCAGGAGGTAGTTCGTTAGTCCACTGCTCAGGAACCATGTGACACCGGCCTTGGCCGCCTCCCACGCCGTCGCCGCGATGCTCCCCCCCCAGAGGCCGGCGCGCCAGCTTACTTTGGCGGTGGGGACCCAGCGGTAGAGCGCTACGAACAGCAGTGCGCTGAAGAGCAGTGGAACGACACGCGAGAAAAGAACCGACCAGACGAACGATTCGAGTACCTGAAGACGGGGATCCGGCAGGAACAGCCTTGGGATGATGCTCGCTATCGCTGAGGAGGCGAGCGATAGCAATAGCAACAGCACGAGCACGCCAACTATGCCGAAGGCGACAAGGCGCTTGTGCACATAGCCACGGCTGTGATTGTTAGGCCAGGCCAGGTTGATGTTGTGATCAAGGATGGTGAAGGCGCTGGATGCGGACCAGAGGGTGCCGACGAGGCTCACCAGCCCGACCGCTCCGCGGAGGTCGAGGACGGTCTTCAGGTTGTTGGCGATGAGATCATGCGAGACTGGAATCGCCTGCGTGATGAAGCCGACCGCCTGGCTGAAGGCCTCGTCGCTGTTGAGTTCCAAAACATACGTCGCAACGGTCACCAAGATCAGGAGCAGGGGAAACAGCGAGAAGAAGATGTAGTAGGCCAGACCAGCTGCAGCCTGTGAGGCTTGACCCTCGCCATAGCGCTGGATAGCAGATCTCAAGATGCCAAGGATCCCTTGGCTTCGGGCGTCCGCACGGTGGTATAGCGGGCGGAGCCTATGACGCAGCGGATCGAGCCGTTTCACCAGAGCGCTCCTTGGGCGGGCACTGGGCACGTGTCAGTCTGAAGGTGGATTATCCTACGGCCTCAGCACTGGTCAAGGACTCGTAGCAGAGCCGGTGTGGCCCTTGGGCCTGGGCATCCGTTGACCTGTGGCAGTTTATGCTAGACTAAGCCTACTTGCACCAGAAGCGACACCATCATCTCCAGTCCAGGAGGAGGCACGCGGCTATGGGAGCCAACACCTATCGCCTTCAGCCAGCGCAGCTCTATCGAAGCACTAACCTCTCAGACATCGGTTTCACCACCACCGATGACCTCGCAGACCTAGACGAAGTGGTCGGTCAACCCCGCGCTGTCGACGCGATCCGGTTTGGCACCGGGATCAGGAGCACAGGGTTCAACATTTATGCGGCAGGCCCGGAGGGGTTGGACAAGCGCGACCTCGTGCGGTTACACTTCGAGGCACAGGCCCGCAGCGAGTCGACGCCGTCGGACTGGTGCTATGTGCACAACCTCGTCGAGGAGCATCGGCCTGTCGCTATTGCGCTGCCCGCGGGCAGCGGCGCCGTGTTCCGCAGGGATATGGAGGCCCTCGTTCAGGAGGCGCGCGCGGCGCTGTCGGCGGCGTTTGATAGCGAGGAATATCAATCGCGGCGTCAGTCGGTCAATGAGGAGTTCCGCGATCGTCAGTCGGATGCGTTTGAGCTGCTGCAGCAGCGCGCTCGCGGCGAGGGCCTCGCCCTGATCCGCACGCCCGGTGGCGTGGCGGTAGCGCCGGTGCGCGAAGGCGAGGTACTCTCCCCTGACGAAATACAGAAGCTGCCCGAGGAGACACAGAAGGCGCTGCAGGAGAAGGTGGAGGCCTTGCAGAAGGAGCTTGAGCGCATCCTGGGTCAGATGCCGGGGTGGCAGCGCGAAATGCGCGACCAGCTGAATGAGCTGAGCCGCGAGATGGCCAATCTCGCGGTGGGGGTTCTGATCGATGAGCTGCGCCGGAAGTATGCGGACCATACGAAAGTGGTCGCGCACCTCGATGCTGTTCGGAACGACATCGTGCAAAATGCCGAGCTGTTCCTGCCGCAGCCGGAGGGTGGTGCCCCTGAGGTGTTAGGGGTGATGCAACGGCAGTCGCCGGGGCAGTTCTTTCTGCGCTATGGCGTCAACGTGTTGGTGGATCGCAGCGGCGCTGAGGGCGCGCCAGTGATCTACGAAGACAACCCGACGTACGCGAACATGATCGGGCGGATTGAGCATCGGGCCCAGATGGGCGCACTGGTGACCGATTTCACGCTGATCAAGGCTGGTGCGCTGCATCGGGCAAACGGGGGTTACCTGATGGTCGATGCGGCCAAGCTGTTGATGCAGCCTCAGGCTTGGGAGGGGCTCAAGCGGGCGCTGCTCAGCCAGCAAATCGCCGTCGAGCCGCTTGGGCAGCACCTGGGGCTGATCAGCACGGTGTCGCTTGAGCCCGAGCGCATCCCGCTACAGGTCAGGGTGGCGCTCATTGGCGATTCCCGGCTCTACTATCTGCTTTGGTCGATGGATCCGGAGTTCGCTGAGTTGTTCAAGGTCATGGCTGACTTCGGCGACGTGATCCCGCGAGACACAGAGACTCAGAGGCTGTATGCACGTCTGATCGCGACGCTGGCGCGGCAGGAGAAGCTCTTGCCCTTCGATCGCAGCGCGGTCGAGCGGCTCCTGGAGCATGGGGCGCGTATCAGCGGCGATTCGGGGAAACTCTCCGCCCAGACCCAAGAGCTCAAGGACCTGATGCTGGAGGCGGAGCACTGGGCGCGTCAGTCGGATCACCGAGCGGTCACGTCCGCTGATGTACAGCGTGCGATCGATTCCTGGATTTTTCGTATGGACCGTGTTCGGGAACGTGTCCAAGAGGCGATCCTTCGCGGGACGGTTGTCATCGATACGAATGGCTCTGAGGTCGGGCAGATCAATGGGCTCTCTGTGGCGATGCTGGGCAACTTCGCCTTCGGTCAGCCCGCGCGCATTACGGCGCGGATCAACGCGGGCAAGGGCAAGGTGGTTGATATCGAGCGCGAGGTCGATCTGGGCGGGCCCCTGCATTCCAAGGGCGTGCTGATCCTGACCGGGTTTCTTTCCGGGCGCTATGCCGCTGAGGCGCCGTTGTCGCTCTCGGCGAGTTTGGTGTTTGAGCAGTCCTACGGCGGAATCGATGGGGACAGTGCCTCTTCGGCCGAGCTCTATGCGCTTCTGTCGGCGATCTCGGGCGTGCCGATCAAGCAGTCGCTTGCAGTAACCGGGTCGGTGAGCCAAAAAGGCGAGGTCCAGGCAATTGGCGGCGTCAATGAGAAGATCGAGGGGTTCTTTGACATCTGCCGGGCGCGAGGGCTGACAGGTGACCAGGGAGTTCTGATCCCTGCTTCCAACGTCATAAACCTGATGCTACGCCAGGATGTCGTGGAGGCAGTGGCTGCGGAGCGGTTTCACATCTATGCCGTTGGGCACGTGGATCAGGGCATCGAGATCCTGACCGGGCTGCCAGCAGGTGAGCCTGATGCGGAGGGCGCCTACGCTGAGGGGACGATCAACCAGAAGGTGCAGGCGCGTCTCAAGACGCTGGCTGGGGAACCGCGGGCGGACAAGGCTGCTGGGGAGGAGAAGGGTGAGTGAGCCCAAGGTACCGCTTCTGACGATTCGGCGGATTGTTGTGGCGGTGGATGCTTCGCCACATAGCCACGCGGCGCTTGAGGCGGCTGTCGATATGGCGTCGCGTTTCCAGGCGGAGCTGCTTGCGCTTTTTGTCGAAGACGCGAATGTTCTGCGGGCTGCCGAACTGCCCTTCACCCACGAAGTGGGTCAGTACTCGGCGTTGCGACGCGCGATGGAGCGCACTCGGATGGAGCGTAAGCTGCGGGCCCGCTCACGCCGAATCGAGGAGTCCTTTCGGCTGCTGGCTGATCGTGGAACGGTGCAGGGCACTTTTCGCGTGGCGCGGGGGAATGTCGGGTCGGAGATCCACAGCGCTGCTCAGGAGGCCGATGTGCTGATCGTGGGACGGGCGGGATGGTCGCAGATTCGCCGCCGGCAGCTCGGCTCCACGGCACGCGCGGCGTGCAGTGACAGCGCGCCGGGCGTGACCATGGTTCTACGCGAGGGGGAGCGGATCTCTCCGCCGATACACGCCGTGTATGATGGCTCTGTTCTGAGCGAGCACGCGCTAGGCATCGCCGCAGCTCTGGTAGAGCGGCTCGCTCAGCCGTTGCGCGTGCTCTTGCTCGCGCATCAGGTTGATCAAGTCGAGGGGATGAAGGAGCGCGCCGCGGCGCAGCTTCATCCCTATGATGTGATCCGGCAGTACCAAGTGCTGACTTCAGTACCCGATCTGATGCGAGCAGTGCGTACCACTGGTCCGGGAACTCTAGTGCTTCCGGCAAGACTCCTTACATCCGACGGCGAAGCGATTCTGACTCTTATCGAAGAGACCGATCTGCCGGTCCTGCTTGTGCGATAGCTGCGGATCACCAGGGTCGGCCCTTGCCCAGGTGATTCACTATGCGGTGCCCTCAGCTGGTGTGGTCCACTCGGACCACGCAAGTGTCCAAAGCGTCGAGAAGTACGCTGAGATTGCTCCCTGAATTACCAGCAGCACAGGCCAGAGGATGCAACAGAGCGCCATCAGCACACCCGGCAGCGCGCCCAGCAGCCCTAAGGCGATGGTGATCCCGATCTGGATCAGGAACAGGATGACGACTGGCCCTATGTTGCTGCTCAGAACTTGCCATCCCCGCTTGTAGGAAGCGAAGACCCCCAGATCCTCCAGCATACAGGCGCGTTCGGCAAAGGTGCGCAACAGCCCCAGCAGGAGCGCAATAGGCGCTACGATGCATACCAGGCCACCGATGAGCACCAAAGCGCCTGTCCCGAGGGAACGCCAGCCTACGTCGAGGAACTGGGTCAGTCCGAGGGAAAAACCGACAACACCAAGGCCGGCAAGGAGTATGATGAGGCCAGGGATTCCTGGCAGGATGCCGATACCCAGGAGCCGCCAGCCCTTCTGTAGGCCCGCGGAAAACGCCTGCGAGAAGCTTGAGGAGCCGCCTGCGGCGATCGTGTCGACGCCAGAGATCAGCCCGCCCCGCGCCAGGGTGGCGACCACCCAGAGGACGAGGCCGAGAAGGATGGCAAGCACAATGATGACCACTAGAAGCGCGCCACCAACTGCTATCGGGATACCCCAGTCGCGTGGAATTCCTTGCAGATCCGGCATCTCGGGGATACCCTCGAACTCTCGCGGCATCGTCTGGTCGAAGTCAAAGTCCCTTCCGTTGAACCGGTAACCGGTCCCAGACGCGTTTCCCCCGTTGGTGAGCGCGACGAGCACGCCGAGCAAGATCAGGAACTTGTGCGCCCAGATGATGTCCCACGCTCGCCTGAGCAACTGCCCATAGTCCAGTTTCATGTCGAACCTCCGTGTGCGAATGACGCGATGCCACCGACGCTGCGTTCCCGCCAGCTTTGCGATCCTCTCGGTACCATCACCATAGATGGTCTGTGAGGCACTTCTACTACGGAGTCACCGTGCCTGCAGTTGCGCGAGGGTGTCCCGCAGAATGCCGGCCGATCTCTCCAGTGCTGCCTGTTCGTCTGGCGTAAGCGCCGCGAGCATGATGCGATCGATGCCCTCCTGGGAAACGATGCAGGGCACACTCAGGCTGACGCCACTGAGGCCGTATTCGCCCTCCAGCGGGGTCGACACGCTCAGCACGCTGTGTTCGTTACGGAGGATCGACGCGACGATGCGCGTCAGCGCCAGCCCCACGGCGTAATACGTGGCGCCTTTGTAGTCGATGATGTGATAGGCTGAGTCGCGCACGCCCTGCTCGATCTTGGCGCGCTCGGCTGTCCAGTCGGTGCACCGCTGGCAGAGGGCGCAGAAGCGGTCGATGCTCACGCCACCCAAGTGGGTCATTGACCAGGCGGCGAATTCGCTGTCGCCGTGTTCCCCGAGGATGTAGGCGTGAACGTTGTGCACGTCGACGTTGCAGTGCTCGCTTAACTGGTAGCGGAACCGGGCGCTGTCAAGAACGGTACCGGAGCCGATCACGCGACCCCGCGCCCAGCCGGAGCGCCGGTGTGCGACGTAAGTCAGGATGTCCACAGGATTGGAGACGATCAGGATCACCGCCCTGGATTGCTGGGCCACGATCTCGTCGACAATGCTATCGATGATCAGGACGTTCCGCTGCAAGAGCGCCAATCGGGACTCGCCAGGTTTCTGACCGGTGCCAGCAGTGACGACGATCACGTGGGCGTCGGCATAATCGTGCTTGTCGCCGGCGTGGATGTCGACCGTGGGGAAGAAGAAGCGCCCGTGGCTCAGGTCGAGGACCTGACCCGCAACCAGGTCCTGATTCCGATCGACCAGGGCGAGTTCATCCGCTACGCCGCTTTGGGCCAGCGCATAGGCAAACGTCGCACCGACATTGCCTGCACCTACGATGGTTACCTTCCGTGCCCGCCAGTCCTTGGTGTCCATATGTCCTCTGCTTTGCAGTGCGTGAGCCACTGGCGACCTGCGGGCTCAGCCGGAGGATTCGCCGTTCATACCTAGGCCAGCGACGGCCATGCTGCAGTTGGGGCAGGCGCCCTCCGCAGTGACGCGATTCCGCAGAATCGCGTAACCTGATCGCTGGATCAGGAGCGCGCCACAGGCGTGGCAGGTCGTGTCCGCATTCTGTCGGGAATTCCCTGCGTAGACGTAGCGTAGTCCAGCTTCCTTGGCGATCTCAGACGCCCGCGCCACGGTGGATTCCGGCGTCGGAGGCACGGTGTTCAGCTTGTACGCCGGGTGGAAGCGACTGAGATGCCAGGGGGTCTCAGGCCCGAGCTCCTGCGCGATGAACTGCGCCGCCTCTCTCAGCTCATCAGGGTCATCATTGAGGTCGGGGATGACCAGGGTGGTGACCTCAACCCAGATGCCCAATCGCTTCATTAGCTTGAGGCTGTCGAGCACGGGCTGGAGGCGTGCGCCGATGTGGCGTCGGTATGTGGCATCGCTGAACGCCTTGAGATCCACGTTGGCCGCATCGAGATACGGCCGGATCATCTCCAGAGCATCGGAGGTCATATAACCGTTGGTGACATAGACGTTGCCGATACCCGCGGCGTGAGCCAGTCTCGCGATGTCGAGTGTTGTCTCGAAGAAGATTGTGGGTTCAGTGTACGTGTATGCGATGCTGCAACAGCGATGCGCGCGAGCCGCAGCGACCACGTCCTCTGGCGCCGTACTGTCGCCCAGGATCACCCGCTGATCGCGGGGCATCTGCGAGATGTCGAAGTTCTGGCACCAATCACAGCGGAAGTTGCAGCCGGCGGTGGCGATCGAATAGGCGCGCGATCCGGGGTAGTAGTGGAAGAGTGGCTTCTTCTCGATCGGGTCGACGTGGCGTGCGATGAGTTCGCCATAGACCAACGTGGTGAGGATGCCGTCGCGATTCTCACGGACCTGGCAGATGCCGCGACCATCCGGTGAAATCGTGCAACGGTGCGCGCACAGGATACAGCGCACGTACCCATCTGCAAGGGGCTCATACATCAGCGCTTCTTTCATCTCGCCCACCTTTCTGCGCTGTCCAGGGGCAGCTCCACTTGTCAGCGTGCGATGATCGCGTCGCGGCCCCGGTCGCCGATGTCCGACTGGAGTTGCAGCCACCGCACGATATCCCCGCGGCGTACTACGCCCTCCAGACGGTCGCCGGTGACGACTGGCAGCTGGTGCACGTCCAGTCCGGCGAGCGAGTCGAGCGCGGCACTAGCATTGGCGTCGGGGCTCAGCGTCGTCAGCCGCTCAAACGGAGTCATGATCTCGCTGACGAGGGTGATCTCCCAGAGGTCGCGCGTGATGCGCCGAACGTCCTCGAGGGTGGCAATGCCGACGAGGTGGCCGGCATCGACGACCGGGAACCCGTGGTCGTCGGATTGCATAATGTGGTTGTGGACGAACTCGGTTACCGTGCGATTAGGAGCGACGGTCGGTGGGTTCCGACGCATTACGCTGGACACCGGGACATCCTCCAGGGCCTCTCGGATGACCATTTGCTGATAGCTCTGGACCGCGGCATTCTGCAGGAACCAGCCGATGAAGGCGAGCCAAAGACCATTGACTAGCCCTTGTCCGAGCAATGGGATCGGTAGGCCGAAGGCGCTGGCGACGCCTCCCACGATCAGAACCCAAGACAGGCCGCGCCCGACCCACGAGGCCCACCGTGTGGCCAATCGCAGGTTCTTGGTGAGCGCCCACAGTCCGGCACGCAGGACACGTCCGCCATCCAGCGGAAAGCCGGGGAGCATGTTGAAGAGACCCAACGCGACGTTTACCGAACCCAGCCACGTCAGGATGGTCATTACGGGGCCGAGGCCGGTCATCGTCTGAGAAAGGGAACCAATAGCGATCCTCTGGGGGCCGCTAATCAGGCTCGTGACCAGGAGGAGTATTCCTCCGATGACGAGGCTGGTGACGGGGCCCAGGATCGCCATCACGAACTCGCTTCCCGCGGAATCCGGCTCGCGTTGGAGGTTGGACACGCCCCCAAATAGGTGCAGGCGGATGTTGCTCACAGGGATGCCGCGAGACCGGGCGACGAGGGAATGCGCCAGCTCGTGGGCCAGGACGGAGGCGAAGAACAGAAGAGCGGCTGCGACAGCCACTGACCACCGCAAGACTACGTTCCAGTCACCGTGGGCACTGCTCAGCACCGTGGCCCAGTTCCAGCTCAGGAGCAGGAAGATCACCAGCCAGCTTCCGTCAATGCGAATCTCGATCCCGAAGAGCTTCCCCAGTACCAGACCACTGCGCATGTTTCGCCTCCTGTTTCATGCCCGTCCCGCAGGACGGGTGGCTTCGCAGTCAAAGGCCGCGGATCTGCGGCTTCGTGTGGGTTACGGGCGATTGGTCGTGCTGACTGCCGATGGTTGCATGGGAGCGCATCTATCGGTTCCATCGTCCGAGCTCATACTAAGTATAGTGCAGGCCCGCCGCGGGGCAACGATCGCGCATTTCTTCTAGGAAGCCACATGACCGTCAACGCGAACGCAAACTCCACACGCTTCCAGGAAGGGTCATTGGTCGTCAGATTGGGCCCGATGCCTGAATCGAGTATAGTAGGGCCATCCGCAGTTGGGCGCTTTATGCTGCACGAGGAGGCTAGGGTATGGGATTGGGTTATCAGGGCAAGATCCTGCACGTTGACCTAACGACGCGACAGCTGACGGTCGAGGACCCGAGCGAGGCCTTCTATCGGCAGTATATGGGCGGGAGTGCGATGGGTGCGTACTATCTGCTGCGCAACACTCCCAGTGGGGCGGACCCACTGGGGCCCGAGAACACGCTGAGCCTGATGGTGGGGCCGATGGCCGGAACCCCGATCTCGGGCCAGTCGCGGGTCGCAGCCGTGGCTAAGTCGCCGGTCAGCGGCCTTGCCGACGAGTCCACGGCGGGCGGATTCTGGCCGGCCGAGCTCAAGTTTGCAGGATTCGACGGCGTTGTGATACGCGGCAGAGCAGCGTCGCCGGTCTACCTATGGGTTCACGATGGCGCAGCAGAGCTGCGCGACGCCGGTCTGCTGATGGGACGGTTCACGGCGGACGTGGAGGACGCGCTTCAGGATGAACTGGGCGACCGCCGGATCCACGTTCTCCAGTGCGGTCCGGCAGCGGAGCGTGGTGTGCGTTACGGTGCGCTGGTGAACAATGCTAACCGCGTGAATGGTCGGGGCGGTATGGGCACGGTGATGGCGTCCAAGAATCTGAAGGCCGTGGTTGTCCGTGGACACAACCGACCCGAGATCGCGGACGTCGACACGTTGCGGGCGCTGGCACGGTGGGGTGCTGAACACGTGGATCAGTCTGGCGTTGCAGGCTTCAAGCGCCTGGGCACCGCCGCGCTGGTGCTTTCGCAGTCGTTAGCCGGCGGCCTGCCCACGCATAACTGGACGAGCGGCTCCTTCGACGGTGCTGAGGCGCTTAGCGGCGAACGCATGCGCGAGACGATCCTCAAGTCCGATGACACGTGTTACGGCTGTGTCGTGCGCTGTAAACGCGTGGTGGAGTTGACCGATGGACCTTTCAAGGTGGACCCGCGATATGGCGGCCCGGAGTACGAATCCATCGGGACGCTGGGCTCCTACTGTGATGTCTCGGACCTTCGTGCTGTCGCACGCGCTAATCAGCTATGCAACATGTACGGGATGGATACGATCGCGTGTGGCGCAACGATCGCTTGGGCGATGGACTGCTTCGAGCGTGGGCTGATCACTGAGGCTGACACTGGTGGAATTGCGCTGCGCTTTGGCGACGCCGACGCAATGGTCAAGGTGGTGGAGATGATCGGGGAACGGGAGGGTTTTGGGAGACTCCTGGGCGAGGGCTCTGCCGCTGCCGCCGAGGCTCTAGGAATCGGGCAGGATCTGGTCGTCGCGGTCAAGGGCCGCGAGATGCCTGCCCATATGCCTCAGGTCAAGCGGACGATGGCGCTGCTCTATGCTGTCAACCCGGGCGGCGCAGATCACACGGTCTGCGAGCACGACACCTCGTATATGCGGTTCCCTGGTGGAATGGCGGAGCTAGGATTACTGGATCCCCAGCCCTCGACCGTGTTGAACCCGGAGATGGTTCGTTTCGCCGTCTACTCGCAGCAGATCATCAGTTGCGTCGATGCAGTCTGTGTCTGCAAGTTTGTGTACGGCCCCGCCTGGCAACTCTATGGTCTTGATCAGTGGGTGGACGCGCTGCGGGCCATCACCGGCTGGAACGTAAGCCTGTGGGAGATGATGAAGGTCGGGGAGCGGCGGTTGAACTTGCTGCGCGCGTTTAACTCGCGCGAGGGCGTGGGCGCTGAGGCGGACACACTACCGCCCAAGCTCACTGTGCCGCTGAAGGGCGGGCCCAGCGATGGCCTGGTGGTGACACAAGGGGAGTTTGAGGCCGCCAAGGCACTGTACTACCAGATGGTGGGTTGGGATGCTCAAGGTCATCCCACGGCAGCCAAGCTCCACGAGCTGGGGCTTGGCTGGGTCGTCGAGGCGCTGGCCGGATAGGTGCGTTACATGACTAGCGCTTCGAGCACCTGACGCAGCTTCTCCCGCTGATCCTGGGCGAGTGGTCCCACAGGCCCGCGGGTGGGGCCGACCGGGATACCAATGAGGTCGAGCGCCTCCTTCACCACGACCGGGAACGTGCCCAGGCTGAAGGCATCGCGGAGCGGGGCGAGCCTTCGCTGAGCTTCGAGCGCGTCCTGAAGATTCCCCTGGAGGAATGCTTCGTAAATGGCGACCACAAGCTTCGGCGCCGCGTTAGCTGTGGCCGTAATCGATCCCTTGGCGCCGTGGATGAGCCCGGCAAGGATCAGGGTGTCCCGTCCCAGCAGTACGGTAAAGGCGTCATCGGTCGCGGCGAGATAGGCCATTGTGAGAGATAGATCGCCGCTGGAGTCTTTGATGCCGACGATGTTCGGGTGCTGCGCCAGCCGCGATACCAGGGCGGCGGAGAGATTCAGGCCACCGGTGCGCCCTGGATTGCTGTAGAGGATCACGGGGAGCGCGGTCGCGTCGGCGATGGCCATATAGTGGCCGTAGAGCTCTTCCTGTGTGGGACTGATGAAGTAGGGTGTGATAACCGACAGGGCGCTGGCCCCGGCCCGCTCTGCGAGCCGGTTCAGCGCGATGACCTCGGTTGTGGTGATGGCGCCTGTGCCGGCATAGA
This sequence comes from Anaerolineae bacterium, assembly GCA_025454475.1. Taxonomy (GTDB): domain Bacteria; phylum Chloroflexota; class Anaerolineae; order B4-G1; family SLSP01; genus PWVB01. The sequence continues at coordinate 18,791 of JALOOJ010000002.1, read as the reverse complement.
CCGGGACGCGCCCATCGGTCTCCTCGACGACGACTTCCCAGATGCGCTGCCGCTCGTCGGGTGTGAGCGCGTAGAACTCGCCCTGGCTTCCGGTGGGGAAGAGTCCGTGCACGCCACCTTCGATGAGATGCCGCGTGAGCCGGCGCAGTGCGTCGAGGTCCAGGCTCTCATCGGGCTTGAACGGTGTCACCATTGCCGGGATGATACCGCGCACAGCAAAGGCAGTGTCTTCTATTCCCATCACATCGATCCTTCCTGTAGGGCTCCGAGCTGAACTGGCAGTGACCCTCATTCTATCGCACGTGTGATGCCTGCCAACTCGGGACCGCACGTAGCGGTTATATGAGATGTCGCGGTTGGGAAAGCCATGCTTTCGGTGTATGATGCCCTTTGGGATGCGCGAGAGTGGGCGAGTTGTGCTGTTGCCCGTGGTGATGTCTCTGGTAGGCTGATGGCGTCGAGGTCGGCTCGACGAGGATGGATGTCGTTTGATTTCCTAGAACGTGAGGGTAGTGACTATGGGGGCGCTCGCCGTACAGTTCTTGCTGTTTGTGTTGGTCTTTACGTTGTTAACGTACGCGGCTGGGCAGTGGATCTCACATTACGTGCAGCGTCATATCACCGGGCGACTGGAGGCGATTGACCAGATCGTCAACGAGGAGGCCGTGCCTGAGGCTTGGCTGCGCCCCTATCGTGCCAGGGCCGCCAAACTGAAGGCTGCGGGCGCCACAGAACGCCAGATCGCTGCACTCTCGGGCATAGCGCGTAAGCGCTGTATCGCCAACATCCAGGACCTCATCCGCTATACGGGGGGCTACGGACTCTCAGACAACGCGTCGACGAAGCAGTACATGCTGGAGGAGTTGCAGCGGCAGGCGCTGCGCTGGCAGGATGAGACGGAGTGGCACACCCTGGTGGACTTGGCATCCCCGGCAGAACCAAAGTCCGACGAGCAGGCCTCGGAGACTGCTGAAAAGGCCCCCTGATACTCGAGTGGTCCGTTTGGTAGATGGTTGAGGTTCGTAGTTCCGGCTCTAACCGTCACAACCGCTGAAGCGGTTACTACCAACGTAACTCCTTGAGTACTAGACGCGCTTGGAGGTACTATGGAAGAGATTCGACTCGAGGCTTCAGCCGTCACATCGGCCTCGGATATCCAGGCGGCCATCGATGCCTTGGGTGAAGATGGCGGGCGTGTTGTACTGCCGGCGATCGACCTGGTTGTGGACCGCGGGATCGAGATGCGCTCCAGCGTTGAGCTGGTGGGACAGGGTCGCGACACAGTGCTGCACCAAGCCCCCGGACGTGTCTATCCGTTGTCCGGCTACCACAACTATGGCATGCTCGATGTGCCTCTGATGTACACCGATGGGCTGGAACCCGGGATGACGGTCGCTATTCGTGATGATGCGCACGGCGGGTTTTTTGAAACCTTCGCTCGGATCACGTGGATCGAGGGAACCTGGGTTGGCATAGACCGTGGTGTGCACTCAGACTACCATGCGGACCAGAACCCTGTGTTGGTTACAGCCTTCCCGCTCGTCTTTGGACTCGGCGTGGAGAACGTGGTGCTGTCTGGGCTCACACTTGATGGGCACCGGGCCAACCAGCCGGCGGGCATTGGGGCGTGTCGCGGTGCCGCCGTGTACTTCCTGCAGAGCCATGGGGTGACGATCACCGACGTGGTCGCGGCGGATTTCGCCGGCGAGGGTGTGGGTTACCAGATGTGCAGCCAGGTCCACCTGCGTGACTGCTGCGCAACCGGCAATGCTGGAAATGGTTTTCATCCAGGCGCGGGGAGCACGGGATCGAGCTACGAGAACTGCGTTGCGGAGGGCAACGGAGCTGCCGGTTTCTTCTTCTGCGTCCGCGCTAACCATATCTCGGTGCGGGGCAGCACGTTCGTGGGGAACGCCGGCCCCGGCATCTCGGTTGGGACGCGTGACAGCTACAACCTGGTCGAGGGCTGCGTGATCCGCGCAAACGAGGGACCGGGTATCCTCTTTCGCGAGACGCGGCGCCCGGTAGAGGCTCAATCATGTCGTGTCCGTCATTGTACCGTAGAGGGGAATGCGCGCTCCCGCGGCATGGGACAGATCGTGATCGCCGGTGACGCACACGACTTGGCTTTCGAACACAACACTGTCATCGGAGAGGCGGACCGAGAGCGAGTCGGTGTTGCCGTTGCTCCATCGGCGACGTCGGTCTGGTTGTCGGACAACGAGGTCCGCGGCTGCTTCCCGTCTGTTGTGGCTGACGATGCGTCCCTGGCACTTGCAGACCCGGTCGGGGAGTGTGGCGTCGAGGCAGTGACGCTCTCGCATTACCGACATCTGGGACGTTAGGTATTGATGACTGCGGATTGGTGGCGGACATTCCCTGCCTCCGGCCCTAATGCCCGATCCCCAGTCGCCTGTCAGTTCCCCCAAACGAAGGAGCCGATCTGATGTCGTACGAAGATGGCTGGGCGGCGATCAACCTGGAGATGCCTCCGCGCGTGCCGCACACCGAGTATTCCGTCACGGAGCACTGGGGCGTTATCAAAGCCGTAACCGGTATCGAGATCCATCCGCATAGTCCGGCGTCGCTCAAGTCGCGCGGCGCGTTGGCGCTGATGAAGGCGTGGAATTTCGACTTCCGCTGGTCCACGCTAATCAGCGATACGGAGCTGGCGGCGTGTTCGACCGATATGGGACACGCGGAGTACTCCGAGGGCGGGATCGACCGGCGCGACACAATCACGTGTCCGTTCAGGTCACCTGAGGATGTGCTCGCTTTCGATCCCTGGGAGGTCTACGGACCCCGTGATGAGGGAGAGCTCATTCGCCGGTTCGAGGCCAGCTACCGGCAGCAGCGCGCGGAGACGCCCGATCAAGTCACGATGACTGGCATCTACGTCACGGTGGTCTCAGGCCTGATTGCCATGTTCGGCTGGGAGATGCTGTTGTTAGCAGCCGGCGTTGATCAGCGGCGTTTCGGCGAGGTCACCAACCGCTATGCCTCGTGGATCCAACAGTACTACAACGCGCTGGGAAAGGCCAATGTCCCCGTGGTGATGGTCCACGACGACATCGTCTGGAGTGCAGGGCCCTTCATCTCGCCCAGATGGTATCGGGAGTACGTCTTTCCAAACTACAGGAAGCTTTTCGCCCCATTGCACGAGACGGGGAAGAAGATCATGTTTACGTCGGACGGGAACTACACCTGCTTCCTCGATGACCTCGTTGACTGCGGCGTCCATGGGTTTGTGCTGGAGCCATTGACGGATATGCAGCGGATCGCCGATGCCTATGGGAAGACCCATGCCTTTATCGGTAATGCCGACACGCGGGTTTTGCTCCGCGGCAACAAGGACGAGATTCGGGCGGAGGTGGAGCGGTGTATGGCCATCGGCAAGCAGCACCCGGGGTACTTCCTCGCGGTAGGCAACCACATCCCGGCCAACACGCCGGTCGAAAGCGTGCTCTACTACAACGACGTCTATGAGGAGCTTAGTGCGCGTTAGGGCAGTGCAGGGTTCGAGTCTACTTGCGGCCGATTCCGCCAGCGATTCCAGATATGGCGATATGGTTTCGCCTGATATCGCCGTCCTGGACCGCCTGGGTGAGCACTTCGCGGCGGGCTACTTCGAGCTTCCTGGCGCGAGCCCGATGCGTCGCTGGTCCCGCGCCGTACGCCGCCGGCTTGAGAAGCGGAGTCTGGCATCCTATGATGGCGAGCTGCTCTATCCCAGCGGTCCACGCATCCTCAGAAGCTCCACGGAGAACCGCATCGTTGAACCCTCATATTCCTTCACCTGGGCCTTCAATGCCGATGCATTGCGGTCAGCTCAACAGTCTGCCGACGGCGAGGAGGCAGTCGCGCTGAATCGTTTGGGGGCTGCGATGAGTGACCTGACGAAGGCGATGAGCGTCTGGGACTCGCCGCACACGGTGGGCGGACGGGGCTACACGCACAGCATCCCCAACTACGGTCGGGTATTGCGCGAGGGTCTAGAGGCCCACGTTGCGCGAGTCGAGATGGGCCTCGAAGTAGCTTACTCAGAGTCCGATCGCGACAAGATGGACTTCTACGTAGGGCTTCAGGATGTGCTGACCGGCATTCGAGGTTGGCACAGTCGGATCGTGGCACTGCTGGAGGATTGGACCTCGGCGGATCCGGGTCAGTGCAGGCGCCGGGATGCGCTATTGGGGGCGCTGCGACGGGTGCCTTTTCAGCCGGCGCGCTCCTTCTACGAAGCCGTGGTGGCCTACAACTTCGTTTTCTACCTCGATGACTGCGACAACCCAGGCCGACTGGACCGAGAGCTCGATCCATATTACGCCCTGGATCAGGGCTGTGGGACCGTGACGCGCGCCGAGGCCCTGTCCCTGCTTCGAGCATTCACTGACAACGTCTGTGCGAATGATGCGTGGAGCGCCGCAATTGGCGGTACGCTGCCGGATGGCAGAGCGGCTTACAATGAGGTGACCCGGCTGTGTCTTGAGGCCGTTCACCACAGACATCGCCCCTCGTATGAGCTTGGGGTACGCACCGATATGCCCGATGACATCTGGGATGCGGCCCTTGATGCGGTGACGACGGGCTGTGGTCAGCCCGCCTTCTACAACGACGCCGGCTATTGTGCCGGCCTCCGCGAGGCCCACCTGGGTGTGCGCGACGAGGACGTGGTCCTCTGGAACGGTGGTGGCTGCACCGAAACGATGATCCACGGCTGCTCGAACGTTGGGTCGTTGGATGCCGGCATCCATCTGCCTATGATTCTGGAGAGGACACTGCAGCAGCACCTCCCGAACATAAGATCCTTTGCGGGTCTTCTGGATGCGTTCAAGAAGAACGTCGCCGCTGTGGTGGTCGATATCACCGAGGGTGTCAGTCGTATGCAGCAGGTCAAAGCGGTACTGGTTCCCCAGCCGATGCGTAGTCTGCTAGTCGATGACTGTATCGATCGTGGCGTGGAGTTCAACGCTGGGGGTGCCAGGTACAACTGGAGCGTGGTCAACGTCGCAGGTCTGGCTAACGTGGTGGACTCTTTATCGGCGGTTCGTGAGTTCGTCTTCGAGCAGAACGGCCTGTCAGGGGAGCAGCTGCTGTCGAAGCTGGCCCTCGACTTCGACGGAGAAGAGGCCCTCAGGCAGCGGCTGCGCCGTTGTCCCAGATTCGGCAATGACCTTGCCGAGGTCGATGATCTGGCCGCCGATATTGCTGCCTTTGTGTTTGGCGAGTTTCGCCGCTACGCGCCGTGGCGCGGTGGGCGTTTCCTGCCTTCATGCATCATGTTCACCACCTATGCGGCTGAGGGTGCCAAAGTGGGCGCAACCCCCGACGGGCGCCGTGCCGGCGAGCCGTTGGCCGATTCTATCGGTCCAGTCGCGGGGCGCGACACACACGGCCCTACAGCGATGATCAACAGCGTTATGCGCCTTCCGCTGCAGTTGGCGACGGGGACCCCGGTGCTGAACATCCGCTTCGGAAAGGTACTCCTGAAATCGTCTGATGGGCGTAGGGCTGTTCGCGATCTGATCTCGACGTACTTTGACGGAGGCGGTATGCAGATCCAGGTGACAGTCGTGGACCGTGCCGCGCTGGAGGATGCGCTGGTGCACCCTGAAATGCATGCTGACCTCATCGTGAGGGTGGGGGGATTCTCAGCCTATTTCAACAGCCTCTCGCCGGCGCTGCAGCGGGCAATTCTTGATCGAACGGAGCACGTTCTGTAGAGTCGGCAGGGGAATCGGCGACCTCGCCTGAGGCGCCACCTGACGTGGTGTATGCTCAGCTATCGGGCCAACAGGACCCCTATCAGGGCACTCACCTGTTGCGCTGCCTTGGCCCACGAGAAGCGCGCTAGGTTGTCGAAGCCAAGTCTCACAAGCCGCTGACGTAGCTCTGTGTCCTCGAGCAGCCGCCCCAATCCCTCGGCGATCGCACCTACGTCCTTGGGGTCGACGAGCAAGCCGCCCTCCCCGGTAACCTCAGGCAAGCTCGACGTGGCGCTCGTGAGAAGTGGCGTGCCGCACGCCTGTGCCTCCAGAACCGGGAAGCCAAAGCCTTCATAGAGTGAAGGGTAGGCAAAGAGCCGCGCACCAGAGATGAGGGCTGCCTTGTCCTCGGGAGCGATATAGCCGGGGAAAAGCACGCGGTCGCCGAGATTCCGCGCCGCGGCGCGGGCGACGATCGGTTCTGAGAGCCACCCAGTGGGTCCCGCGAGCACCAGAGAGAGACCCGGACTGGATGCAGCGATGGCGCTGAAGGCTTCAATGAGCCGAGCGAGGTTCTTGCGCGGCTGGATGCGACCCAGGAAAAGGATGTACTCCTCCGGAATACCGTACCGGCGCCGCATCTGTTCGAGCGTCGGTGGGTCTAGAACAGGGGCCAGATCCGGCTCATACCCCGGATAGACCACCGTGATCTTCTCGGAGGGTGTGCCGTAGGCGTCCACGATGGCCTGGCGCGTCGCCACGGAGTCCGCCAAGATATGCGTGGCTGACCGGACGTTCCAGTGGGTGCTCAGGTCGAGATAGCGGCGCTGGGAGGCCGGATGCGCTTCGGGGTATACTCGATACCCGAGGTCGTGCACCGTAACAAGCGTGCGATCGGGCCGGATCAAAGGCAGAACGTGGGCCGGCACGAAGAGCAGGTCCGGGGGATCGGTAAGCATCTCCCACGATAGGCGCACGTGAGTCCACATGCGGGGAAAGGGCATAACGCGCAACTCGGCGCCCCTACAGGGCGCAGACGCGCTATCCGGCTCGATTCCCCGAGGCGCGTGCTCCCGCAGATACAGGCGTACGGGCTGATGGTCGCTCAACAGGGGAACGAGCGCGCGGATCAGGTGAAAAGAGTATGATTCTGTACCCGTGGGAGCGCTGCTGAGCACGCGGCTCGCATCGATGCCGACCACGCCCGTAGAAGCCACGGGGCCCGTAGAAGTCACGGGGCCCGTAGAAGTCACGGGGCCTGCCAAGGCCGTAGGAACTGCAGAATCCGCAGAACTCACTACATACCCCCGCCGCGAGGCTAGGGGATCACGGTCTGGATGAGTGGGACCGGAGCGAGTATGAGGATGAAGATCAGTATCAGTGCCCATCCCAGGCGCTTACGTCCAGGGTCCAGCGGCGTGACATCGTTCAGCGGTTGCGGGTGGCGCGGCCCCATCAACATACCCAGTCCGCCCCATACCAGCCATGTTGTGCCGGCCTGGTTGCCAACGAAGATGAGGAGCAACCCCCAGGCGAAGATCAGACCCACGAAGGCGCGTGCTAACGACCACGCCTTCTGGCCCCACATTGCATAGGCAACGTGACCGCCGTCGAATTGCCCGATGGGGAAGAGGTTGAGCGCGGTGACCAGGAGCCCGGCCCACGCAGCAAAGGCGATGGAGCCGCCCGCACTGGGCGGGGAGAGCCAGACATCTTCTCCAGTCTGCGGATCGGGCAACACTCGACCGAAGACAGCGAACTTGGCGGCGAGGTAGAGAATCGAGTTTCCCTCCTGCATCACCGCGGCAGGTTCGCCTGGTCGAAGGTCCATGAACTCGTGCGGCGTACCCGTCTGCGAGAAGGCCAGGCCCAAGAACAGGAGCGGCACGGCAACGATCAAGCCGCCCAGTGGGCCCGCGATGCCGATATCGAACAGCGCCTTCCGGCTGCGCATTGGCCCTCGCTGCACGATGACCGCGCCCATCGTGCCAAGGATGCTCAGGGGCAACGGCACGAAGTAGGGTAGGCTGGTAGGCGACCCGTAGCGGCGCCCGATGAAGTAGTGGCTAAGCTCGTGCGCTGTCAGGATGCCCATAATGGTGATGGCGAATGGCCAACCGCGCCAGATCTCGAGGGGGTGGGCGATGACGTCAACGTTCTCACGCACCGCGCCCAGGAAGAGCACGGACAGAACGGTCAGCGCGAAAAGCATGGCGTTGACCCATGCCTTGCCGACCTTGCCGTTAGCGACCACAGGCACCGCCCTGACTACATAGAGACCATCCTCTTGGGTGAGAATCGGCGTGTAGCCCAGGCGCTCGAACCTTGCGACTATCGTTTCGAAGATCCCGCCCTGATCCCCGGCAGCAAGACGGCCGCCAAAGCGGATCATCGGGCGGTTGTTGTTATCCAGGAGGGTGATGTCCTCAACTGCGAAGAGGCCGATGAGCGCGGTCTGGAGCTGTCGAGCGGTGGTCGTGGCTAGGTCTGAGAGGTCGGTTTCCGTTGACATAGCGGCAGTATAGCACAGAGCCCCTGGGAAACCAGGGGCTCTGTGCTGATTCACGATGGTCTGCGCGATGGGAGAAGCCAGCTACTTCACTTCGACCTTGGCGCCGGCCTCTTCGAGCTTGGCCTTGGCGTTCTCCGCAACTTCCTTGCCGACTGCCTCGAGGACATTGGCGGGCGCGCTCTCGACCAGGTCCTTGGCTTCCTTCAGGCCCAGGTTCGTGAGCTCGCGAACGACCTTGATGACGTTGATCTTCTTCGGCCCGAAGTCCGCTAGGACGACGGTGAACTCGGTCTGCTCCTCAACTTCCTCGACCTCGGCGGCGGCGGTGGGCATTGCACCCATCATCGCAACGGGGGCCGCAGCGCTGACACCCAGCTTGGTCTCAAGTGCCTTCACCAGTTCAGAAGCCTCGATCAGCGTCAGCGCGCTGATTTCCTCTACAAGTTTCGCCAGATCTGCCATTGCTGTGAATTCTCCCTTTCTGTGTTTCGTGGTCTCCCCTCCTGATGAGGGGGCGGATCACGATGGTCTGCTAACTGGATAACGGTCCGTATGAGTGGGTAAGCCTCGGCGTGAGGTCTTCCCGTATGCCTGCTAGGCGGCGGCCTCTGCCGTCTCGCTGGATGCGCCGGCGGCGCTCTCCAGCTTGTCGGCATAGGCTTTGACAACGTTCATGATCTGGCGGATTCCGCCAGCGACCACACCCACAACCTGGGTCGCGGGGGCGTTGATGGTCCGCAGGACCTGCGCGAGCAACTCTTCGCGCGACGGCAGGTTGGCGACGGTCGTCGCCTCGGCGGCGCCGAACAGGCGTCCCTCGATCATCCCACCCTTGATGACAAAGCGATTCTCCTCAATGCCCTGCGCGACCTCACGGAACATCTTTGCCATTGAGGGTACGTCGTTATGGCAGAACGCGACGATCGTTGGTCCAGTCAGGAGTTCTTTGGGTGCGGTGACGCCCATCTCGGCAAGCAGCAGCTCGAACAAAGTGTTCGTGACAACGAACATCTCAGCGTTCTGCCCGCGTGCCTTGTGGCGGAGATCCTGTAGCTGCGCGACGTTCAGTGCAGTGTACTCAGCCATCATAAACCCGCTGCTCTGCGCCATCTGCTGGCGATACGACTCCAGCAATTCCTCTTTACGAGCGCGTGAAATAGCCAATCTTTCTCACCTCCTTATCAGATAGTCCGCTGTGCTCCGCTTCGACCCGAAACGGCAAAAAAAGAGTCCTTGCGCTTTCCGACGCAAGGACTCAGGAGAACAAAGTGTGGCGCACACCGTACCCAGTGCGCTGATCGGTTTCCCCGGTTCCTGCCTCGGCGGGCATCATTAAGCACTGGGCGGGCCTTCCCGCACGTGCACCAGCTGTCTTCGGCGGACAGGTTCAGATTATACTACATAATGTGCGAACTGTCAGGCAGGCTCCATGGCCAGCGCTTCGGCAGCATCCACCTTGATGCCGGGGCCCATGGTGGGGGCCAGCGTAACGCGGCGGATGAACAATCCCTTGGCAGCCGCCGGACGTGCGCGGCGAATCGTGCTCATCACGGCAGCCAGATTGCCGATTAGCTGCTCCTCGGAGAAGCTGATCTTGCCAATGGGGCAATGGATGTTCCCAGTTCGGTCCAGCCGATACTCCACACGGCCGGCCTTGGCTTCGTCCACAACACGCGCCACATCATCATCCGGGACAACCGTCCCCGTCTTGGGAGTCGGCATCAAGCCACGAGGGCCTAGGACACGCCCGAGACGCCCAACGTGGCGCATCATGTCCGGTACGGCAATAGCGACGTCGAAATCCGTCCAACCGCCGAGGATCTTCTGGATACCCTCGTCATCGTTGACGATGTAATCGGCTCCCGCTTCCTGGGCTGCACGGGCGGCCTCTCCCGCAGCAAACACCAGGACGCGCACAGTCTTGCCCAGACCATTGGGTAGACGGACTACACCACGGAGGGCCTGATCCGCACGGCGAGGATCCAGCGAGGTACGCATGTGCACTTCCACGGTCCCATCGAAGGTGGTGTAGCTCACCTGCTTGATCAGTTCAACTGCGTCCTTGACGCTGTAGAGGCGGTTCGCATCAACCTTGCTCGCGACTGCTGCGTATTTCTTACCTACTTTGCCCATTGTGCACTCCTTGTGGTCCTAGCGGGTTGCCCCTCCCACTGTCTAACGAAGAGATCCGAGCGCTTAGTCTCGGATGCGGATACCCATGCTGCGAGCGGTGCCCATGATCTGCAACTCAGCGCCCTCAATGTCGATCGCGTTCAGGTCGCGCATCTTGGTCTCGGCGATCTCGCGCAGTTGCTGCTTGGTGATCGTGCCGACCTTGTCGCGGTTGGGCTCTGCCGATCCCTTGGGTACACCGGCCGCCTTGCGCAGCAGATCCGGCGTCGGTGGGGTCCCGAGCTCAAACGTGAACGACGAATCCTGATAGATCGTGATCTCCGCAGGGATGATGTTCCCGGCGAGATGCGCGGTCCTCGCGTTGTACTCTTTGCAGAAGCCCATCAGGTTGATGCCGTGCTGAGCAAGCGCCGGGCCAATCGGGGGCGCCGGATTCGCCTTGCCGGCATTGATCTGCAGCTTCACAACTACCTTAACCTTTTTCTTTGCCATATCCTCAACACTCCCTGGATCTGGGCCTACTCAGGCTCTACGCCACTACGCCGTGCGCGTTGCCTTACCCAGTGGTTACGCTACCTGCCTGAGACTATGCCTTTTCCACCTGGAGGAAATCCAGTTCCACCGGTGTTTCACGCCCAAAGAAGGAGACGAGGACGCGCACCTTGGTCCGCTCCTCATCGATGTCATCGACCACGCCGATGAAATCAGCAAAAGGTCCTTCGACGATGCGTACTTTCTGGGTGCGCTTGAAGGTTGCGCGCACTTCAGGTGCCGCAGACTCCATTCGACGAAGGATCCGCTGCACAGCCTCAGCTCGCAGCGGAGTGGGGTTGTTGCCCATGCCCACAAATCCGGTCACCCCAGGCGTGTTTCGCACGACGTACCAGGAGTCATCGGAGAGCTTCATCTGCACCATCAGGTAGCCCGGGTAGAGACAGCGCTCGACCGTACGCCGCTTGCCGTCCTTGAGCTCGATCTCCTCGACGGTGGGAACGACGACCTGGAAGATGAACTCCTGCATGCCCATCGACTCAATGCGCTGCTCCAGGTTATGTCGCACCTTGTGCTCGTAGCCCGAATAGCAGTGCACGATGAACCATGCTCGCTCTTCGACCGGTTCCTTGACCTCTTCGTCGGCAAAGGGGTCGGGGAGCACGCCTACTTCCTCGACGCTATCCTCAAACTCAAGCGGAGGCAGGGCTTCAACAGGCTCCGCCTCTCCCTCGGTCTCGTCGGAAGGCGCAACTACGGCATCAAGCCCCAGCCGCTCGAAGATGGCGTCTGGCGAAAGCTCAAGCGTGGGCAGCGGGCCAATCGCGTCCTCGGCCTCTTCGAAGATCGGCTCTTCGATCTCCTCTTCGTCGTTGTAGTCTTCAGGTAGCAAGGGCACTAGACCTCTTCGCCTTGTCCGACCAGGTATACCGCGCCGATCAGGGCTATGGCAACGACGATGCCGAGGGCGATGAAGATGACCTGTCCGCTGATGACCTTACCCAGCAACCAGCCAAAGAAGAAGTCCAGGACGCCCAGGAAGATGGCCATACTGAAGGTTACGACCAAGACGATCTTGGTCATCGACCACCCTTGTTCGAGGGTCGGCCAACGAACCTTACGCAGTTCCGCCCGTGTGGAGCGGAAATACGCTGCGATCGCATTCTCTTTCTTTTCCTTCGTATTGGTCACGGAAACCTCCGTACGATCAACCTCGAAACTGCCAACACCGGGCCTACAGTTCAAGACACCGCCTCTACGGGCGGTGTCTTGTCTTCCAGGCAGGCGAGGCAGGAATTGAACCCGCAACCTACGGTTTTGGAGACCGTTGCTCTGCCAATTGAGCTACTCGCCTATATCGACCTGCAGCCAAAGGCGCACTATCAGCCGCCTTGAGCCCATGATCAGATTTGAACTGATGACCCCTTTCTTACCAAGAAAGTGCTCTACCGACTGAGCTACATGGGCAAACTGGTGGGCAGTGAGGGACTCGAACCCCCGAAGGCGTACGCCAGCGGATTTACAGTCCGCCTCCTTTGCCGCTCGGAACAACTGCCCGTATGAGCCGACGGTGGGAATTGAACCCACAACCCTCCGCTTACAAGGCGGATGCTCCGCCGTTTGAGCTACGTCGGCGCAGCGCGATTATAGCATAACCGACTTTCGGGTCAAGGATTCACCCTTACCGCAGCAGACGGTAGTATACACGATCTGAGGTCTTTGTCAACCAGAACCGAGCCCGCGGATCAGCCGAACCTTCGTCCGCGGTCTGCCCGTTGGTTGAGAAGGGCCTCTAGCTGCATCGGCGTCGTCGCAACGATGGGATCGAACTTGGTGCCGGGGTAGTGCGTGGTGAAGAATGCTCTGAGATCGTCGGGCCAAAGGTGCGCGTTGACGACAGTGACCGCGCGCTCCTCGAGCCCCGGCCCGTAGGCGGCATCATCGGCGCTGAAGCCGATTGTGACCTTGAAGGTCTCCCAGTAGTGGCGACACGCCGCGATCCAGCTCCACGTGGCATTCTGCGGAAGAAGGAGGTAGTGTCTACTGTAAGCGGCGCGCGGCTGATTCGCGACTGGCGCCGCTGGCTCCGCAGGCGGCGCTGGGATGGTAGGTGTTGGGGTAGGAGGCGTTGGCGTAGGTGTGGGGGGCGCCGACGGCGGCGTAACGCCTGGCTGGGGCCAGGTGGGGTCCTTCGTTGCCTTTAGTGAAACGGCGTGCGCCACTAACGCAGGCAGCCACTTGCCGTAGTCGTAGTTGTCCCACGACCCTGCACTTCCCAGGGTAAAGAGGTGGGCGCCGACGACGTAATAGTCTTCGCGCAGCCGGGCGTCATACCAGCGCATCTGGTCGATCCATTCCTGTTGCGACAGAAGCGGTAGATCCTTGGCGACGTTGGCTTCAGTCAGGAAGAGCGGGATGACCTCGTTGCGTGGGATGAGGAAGTCCTCATACCACCATCGATAGCGGCACGCCAATGGACCTCGGTTGGGGTAGGCGGGCCGTCCGGGCAATGGCTCACCGTACCAACAATCCATCGGCTCGGCGTACTCGTGAAGCGAGAACGCGTGCCCCCCGACCTTTGCCTGACCGAAGACACCGGTCTCCACGACGGCCTTCATTTCGTCCCATTCCGGCACGCCCATGCTGTAGGAGAACAGCGCCAGATGATATCCTTCTCGATTGGCGATGTCCATACAGTGCATCATGAACTCGCCGAGTTGCCGATGGCCATCGGCCCCAGTGGGGTCCTGTTCGTTGATGATCTCCCAGTAGTCCACATAGTCGCGGTGTGCTTCCCATCGTGGCAAGAGCGTGCCCATGACCTTCTGTGCGCTCTTCCTCAGATCGCCGGTCAGCTCGGGACCTTCGACATTGATGCGTGGGTCGTTGCCACGCATGAAGCGACCCACAGTGACGATCTCGTGGTCGAGTTCCTTGACGTCCTTGAGCCACCCGATTGACACCACGGCCTTGACGGTAGGCATCCGGGTGCCGCTGGCTAACAGCTGCCGGATGACAGCGGGGGTCTCACCCGGCATGATTGCGTGTATTCCCAGCTTGCTTGGCATGTGTGCTAAGTGTCCTTTCGGCGGCTGGCGCCGATGCGCTTGCGGCTAAGCCAAGTCCTCGGCCCAGTAGTACTGATCGTACAAGTGTAGGAGGTTTCGGGGATTGTCGTCCAGCAGTTGCTCGAAGGCTATTTCCTCAATCTCACGTGGATGCCCTGGCGCTGCCGGATGATATGCAGCCTCGCTGGCGGCTTTTTTCGACGTGAAGGCGATCCACTTCTCCTGATCATCACGGAATGCAAAGAGCTTCCCGGGCGCCGCGGCGGGGGCATGGCCCTGACTCCCGCGGAAGGGCCGGATGCGCTCCTCGGTCGCGCCGTGCGCTTCGAGGAACGAGAGCCACGCACACCTCATTCGTTCTGCGACGTCCGGATGGTTGTCGATCACGTTATGAACCTGTTCGGGATCGTCCGTCAGATGGTAAAGCTCAGAAGGCATCCTACCCGGCATGCAGATATACGCCCACTCATCGTCGGTGACTGTCCCGGGCTCCACCGTCCGGTCGGATCCTACCCAGCCATCAAAGGCAGCGCCCCCCAATGTCTCAGCGCCCTGGGGGTAGCGATTCGAGAAGGCGTACGTGCGTTCGCCGGTATCACCCTTGACCAAGGGCCAGAAGGAGCGCCCTTCCACCTGATCGGGTACGGCGATGTCCATAAACTCGAGGATAGAGGGCAGCAGGTCGGGGGGCTGCACGATACCTGAGATGCGCTCGCCAGCTCCCAGCCCCTCGGGGTGGTGGACCAGAAGGGGGATTCGCGTCGTCGGCTCGTAGAGCCTACCCATCTCCGCCCCCGGTTTGCCGTGCAGGTCGTGTTCCCCGAAGAGATGGCCGTGGTCGGTGGTCCAGATGATCAGCGTGTCATCGAAGAGCCCCAGCCGCTCGGCCATGTCCAGGAAGTATCCGACCCAGCGATCCACGAGGGTGACACAACCTGCATACAGGGCCTTGACGTTTCGCTCCTCATCCTCGGTCATAAAGGTGGGGCGCCCGTATTGCGGGTAGGTGATCTGGTCTCCGCGGTAGTCCGGTGCGGCGTAGAGCTGGTAGTCGTACCATGGGCTGTCGAAGGGCTCGTGCGGGTCCCACATATCGACATACAGGAAGAAGCGTTCGTGGTTGTAGTTGGTCTCCAGCCACTCAATGGCCTGCGCCATCGTGCGCGCGACAGGGAACTGCCGCTCGTGTCGCCGGTCGAAGTGATTGCGGAGGTAGCCGTCGAGGCTCTTGGGTGACTTGATCTTGTGCGGCTGCGCAGGGAACCGGATTGGGAGATCCGGGTTAGTGATCCAGGGATCGCCCTTCTGACCGTGAACGAACTCGATGCCCTTGAAGCCGCGCGTGTAGTTGTAGTCGTGCATTCCGAGCATGGGCGTGTCCCAAATCATCTGCGTGTGCACGCCGGCGCGACCCAGCATCTGCGCCAAGGTGACGTCTTCGTGGCGCAGTGGTTCCCATCCCCGCGTGGGAAAGCCGAATCGCCCAACCGCCACATCCCACCGGTTGGGCACGGTCGGGTATGAGGCAATGTAGTACTGGTCGAAGGCGATGGCCTGCTCCGCAAAGGCATCGAGGTTGGGCGTCTCGATCCAGTCGTTGCCGTAGCAGCCCAAGTGGTCGCGCCGGAATGTGTCGTTGACGATGAGAATGACGTTCATCTCGTCTAGCTCAACCACTCGCGCATCTTGGCGACGTACTGCGGGAAGGCGATTTCCGGCTCGAGCAGGCTCGGGATCCAGCGTTTCTCCCATTCGAGAATCGCGTACCCCTTGTAGCCACCGGCAACCAACAGATCGAGCATCTCCTTCAGAGGGACATCGCCTTCGCCGAGAAGGACGTATTGGTGCCCACCATCTTCCGTCGGTGCCGAGTCCTTGACGTGTGTGCTGACAGTGTAGGGGCTGAGGTTGGCGTAGGTGAACGCTGCGGGTTCGCCATTGGTGCGGTAGGGGTGGTGAAGATCCCAGAGTATACGCACCCGCGGGTGCGCGGCCTCGCGCATCAGTCGCGCGAAGACCGCCGAATCCGTCCAGTCGTCATGCGTCTCCAGGGCGAGGGTAACGCCGAAGCCCTCCGCCTCGTCGCCGATCTTGCGTAGGTTCTGGACGACTGTGGGGAGGATGCTCTCCACGGTGTGGCCCTCGGGCACACGGCCACCATAGACCCGCAAGACCGGCGCGCCAAGCTCGGCAGCCAGGGCCATGTTGCGGCGCGTCTCGTCGAAGTTGCGTTGCAGCTCGTCCTGGTCGACCACGGCGTACCGCGCCGACGTGGCGATGCCTGAAACCGCGAGGCCATGATCGGCGATGAGCTGCTTGGTGGCAGCGAGCCCCGAGGTGAACTCAGGGCAGGTCGTGATATCCAGCGCGCCAAGCAGGCCACGAAAGTCGATGGCATCGTAGCCCATCGCGGCGGCATTCTCGACGATCTGAAGCAAGGTCCAACCTGGACAACCCAGTGTGGTGAACGAGAGTGGCAACATAGCGCCTCCTAATGCAAAAGAGCGAATCGGCGAAAAGACGAGTACGCAATCAGGAATAGGGACCAGGGAATCAGATATAGACGTCGATGGCGGCGGGGGGAGCGTCGATGTCCCGCAGCCATTGGATGAGTTTCGCATGCAGATCCTGGGCGATGTCTTGGTGATTGGCGATCACGTTCGACTCGGCGTAGGGATCGTGCTCGAGGTCGAAGAGCTCGGGGACGCCGTCGGGTCCGATGGGGGCATAGGCCCATTCGTGGGTGTAGACGACGGGCGTCACAGCAGTAGGAGATACGACGTCTCCCTGGTTGCGCAAGAAGCAGCCACATATGGCCCACTCGCGCAGGGGTTCTTGGAGCTGACCCTTCAGGCTCGGCGCGAAGGATCGCCCGTGGAACGATTGGGG
The DNA here is from genome assembly GCA_025454475.1 of Anaerolineae bacterium. Taxonomy (GTDB): domain Bacteria; phylum Chloroflexota; class Anaerolineae; order B4-G1; family SLSP01; genus PWVB01. The sequence goes on along the minus strand of JALOOJ010000002.1, from coordinate 1,995 downwards.
CGGCTCGACGGACAGGCCGTTGAGCTCGATCAAGGTAGGTAGGATATCGGCAGGCTGGGCGAGCAGGTCAACCTGTGTGCCGCCCTCAAGGCCCGGCGCCGCGATCAGGAAGGGGATGTGCGCTACCTCGGGATAGAGTGGCCAGCGGCGACCATCACGGTCGTTGATGTTGCTCTTTCCGGTGCGGTTGTGCTCGCCCAGGCTCATCCCATGGTCGGTAGTGAAGATGACGATGGTGTTGTCCCACAACTCGAGATCATCGAGCTTTTGGTAGATGCGGCCAACCCATCGGTCGACAAGCTCCGCCTCGGCGCAGTAGTGTGCGCGCAGGTTGCGCAGCTCTTCGAGAGTGTAGTCGTCAGCGCGCCCATAGTTGGGGTGCATCATCGGCGTCCCGGTGTAGGTCGGATCGTACTTTCGCACCATGTATTCGGGCGGGTCCCACGGCTCGTGCGGATCGAAGAAGTCGACCCAGAGCAGGAAAGGACGATACGTATCGTTCTCTTCCAGCCAGCGCACTGCGTGGGCTGCTGTGCGATAGGGGAAGGTTTCCTCCTCGCACGTTGGGTAACGGTTTGTCCAGCGGTGAAGGTCTACCAGGTTGCGATCCTGGAAATGGTGCCCGGTGCGGGTCTTTTCGCGAGGCATCATAGGCACGATGGCATCGTTCATATGAAGAAGGTGAACATCGCCCTCCTGTCCGCGAACCTGAAAAGCGCCGTTGAAGACGCGATTGAAGCCGGTGTTGAAGAGGTGCGGGCAGTCGCAGATGAGCTGGGTGACGTAACCGTGGTGGTTGAGCAACTGGGGCATCAGGTTCTTCTCTGCCAACTGCTGCCAGGGATACCATGGCCAGGCATAGCGCCCGGAGATCAGGTCAGTGCGTTCCGGGATGGTGGGGAAGCTGCCCGTGTAGAACGACGACATACTGACTGCGCGTGCGGCGAAGGCGTCCAGGTTGGGCGTGGCAACAGGGATGGCCGCGCGATCAAACAGATTGTCGTACCGGTAGGTATCGGCATTGATGATGAGGATATTGTAGGGCCGGGCCGGCGTCTCCGAAGAATGAATCTCCGTGGTGCGCGCGTCCTGGTACTCCGGGCCGGTCAGCTTCTGTCGTTCCGTGTTCGCCATGGCTCGATTACCTCCTGTGTCGGTGTCCCGATTCTACTGGCTCTGCCGGGGCATGTCCCGGCTGGCAACGACGTCGATGCCGGTGCCCAGCGCATCCTCAATAATCACCTGCGCCATCGTGACCGGCGCCTCAACATCTACCTTGCGGATCTCCTCCAGCAGTTCGGAGATCCTCGGCTTGGGGAAGGGTTCTCTTGTGTACACGGGTACCAGAGGATGCTGTCCTCCTCTGACGCGAACCGTTGTCGCGACCATACGGCGTGGGTCGGTCAGCTCCCGCTGTACATATGCCAGCCCACGGTTACAGGTGTTCCCTGTGACGTTCAAAACTGTACTGCCCTCGTGGGTTACCTCGAGTGTGCAGCCCATCGGGCAGGTGATGCAGATCAAGTTTTCAGTAATCTCGGTCATGGCGCAAGAGTACCCTTTCGTGTCGCGCAAGTGATTGGAGACTGGGGACAAGCGTAGATTCTGGGCGCGATCCAGTTACCCAATCCCCGATCACCAGTCCCTCCTGGTTCGTTAGCGCGGGGTGATGCTGACGCGCAGTTCCTGCGCTAGCCGCACTTTATCGTAGTCGCGTTGGCGGAGGGTGATGTTGACCATCTCGCCCGGGCGTGCGTAACGCGCTCCCTGGCGGGCGATGAGCGTCTCGCCATCGTGAACCTCGATGCGCACGGCCTGTTCCAGCGGTTGCGTGACCCGCATCTGGAGCCGCACCTCACCCTCACTCAGCGCCGCCGGGTTGATGGTGTGGGGAACGACGTAGCGCACATTGTCGCCGGCGATGGTCGATATCTTTCTGCCGGGTACGGTGGTCAGGCCCAACGCATAGCGTGCGGCGCTCGCGCCGGCGAGGTA
>JALOOJ010000366.1 GCA_025454475.1 Anaerolineae bacterium | reverse complement strand
GCGCCTGGCCCCCTTGTAGATGTGGGCGAGGGCCGACAGGTGAAGGGCCAAGTTGGTAGGATCGCTCAGGAACCGCAGCCACTTGAAGACGCGACGCGAGCGGATGGGGAGGCTCTCCGGAACCGTGCCCTCGCTATGGCACAGGTCAGCGATGGCATCGGCCTCGGTTTGCAGCTTGTGACTGATACGAACAATCAAGGGGTCATCGGGATTGGTGTCAGAATGCTCCTGGTCAGCGATCTCCCGGAGCTCACGCTGATAGTGTTGGGCAAGCGCGACCAGACCGGGGATACGCGGTGGGTCCGGTGCCTCAGGACCCTCGCATTGGCGGTCGGCGAGGTAGGCAAGACACTGCTGGACAATGAAGGCCAACGGGGCTTCGGTCGCCACAGTCAGGTGGGGCAGGCTGATCGGATCGGCAGTCGCCTTGAGTCGCCGATAGAGCATCCCATCACGGTTAGCAGCGGGGTGAGCCTGCTGCGACCCAGCTTGGGCCAGGCGGCGCAACGCGACCTTCTCAGCGCAGGTGCACTCGATGAAGGCCAGCGGCGCCTTTGTGGCTTGCGCAGCCTGGATCACGCTGCTCACCTGCTGCCGCTGGGTGAAGGTCCGCCCATCGAGGATGACGGGTCGCGACGGATTGCGTTTTAACAGGAAGGCCGCTACCTTGAGCATGACATCGAAGCAGAGGTCATCCTGCTCCACCGAATACTCGACCGTCCCGGGCGGGAAGAGCGCCGCTCGCACTGAGTCCTTGTTCAGGACCACGGCGCCGAGCTTCGGGGCCAGCGCGTTGGCGACTGTGGTCTTTCCCGTGCCTGGAAGGCCGGCCATCGCGATCAGCATCGTGCGAGGCGCCTAGGCCAAGCCGCGCCGCACGGATTCGGCGAGCAGGGCGAGAAGGCGATCGGGGTCACAGTGGGGCAGGACCAACGCAACTCGATCGAGGCGGCCGGCCCGCAGATAGGAAAGGGCCTCCTCCTCCAGCGTCAGCGTGTGGACTGCGGTGCCCTCGAGGTCTGTGGTCTCGTGCGTGGTCAGGAAAGAGGGCAGCCAGTGGTCCCCGACACGCCGTTCCAGCCCTGCCATGATCTCCACCTTTACCCCGTCGATGATCTGAGTGCCGAAATGCGAACGATACTCCCCGCGCTCGCGCCAGGCCACCGGCAGGACGACCTCGCCGTGCGTTAACGACTCAAACCGGTACGCGGCATCGATGGCCTCAGAAGGGAACTCGATGTCGATATCATGAACAGCGATCGGCAGGCCGTGCAGCGCAAGTGAGGCCCCCCCAACGACGCGGTAGCTGAGGTCGTGCTCCGCTAGTACTACCGCAAGCCGTCGCAGCACGGAGCGCCACGGTGGCTTGCTGCAGACGACGAGCAGGTGCTCTGCGCCGCCGTGGGTTGAACGGTCTTGCGCGATCGCGTAGTTGACGTCGACCCAGTATGCCCAAGCTTCATCGTTGAGAGCACCAAGCTTCTCCTCGCGGCCTGAGGAGATACCCTCGACGCCCAGTGTGGCGATGACCTCGAAGCCCGCCGAGCGGCACAGGGACTCGACCTCGAGCGGGTGGGCGAAGTAGGCCGTGAAAGCGATGGCGCCGTCTGGACGGGGCGGCAGCAGTCCGGTCGCGGCGATCTGACGATAGTCAGGATCACTCACCGGTTGATCGGGGTAGTAGGCGATAGCGTCAATGTGCGCAGCATACCTGGCGATGAAAGCTGCGAAGACGGCACTGCCCGGCTTGACCACCCGATAGGCCTCCGCCAGGGCTCGCCGGCGCTCGTCCGCGTCGAGAAGATGGTAGAGTGGCCCCATCAGGAGCACGGCGTCGAATGCGGCGTCGGGATAACGGGATAGGTCCGTGGCAGTGCCCTGGTCGAATGCGGAGAGCGTCACGCCAGCCTCTGCGCACCGCTCGCGGGCCAGCGTTAGCAGATCTGAGGATGACGTCATACCCTTGCTGCGCCAACGCGATGGCGTAGCGCCCGGGCCCGCCGCCGCAGTCGAGGATACGGGCTGGTGGAGGTGGTAAGTGCTCCGCTAACGCGCGGAGGGTCACTGCGTATTCGGTGCGGTGACGGTCGAGTCTGCTCCACTCACGTTCGGCGTTGGCGGCATATAGGGCCTGGACGGCCCGCTCCGTCGTCTGGCTACCATCCATGGCGATACCGGCAACCTGGTATCCCCAGGCCGACCCACGTTCCGATGCGCGCGGACCGGCAGGTGCAGGTCACCAAGGTCCATACCTTACGATGTCGGATAGCTCCTTACGCCGCTTTGGACTTGGTCGATCATCGGGATAGCCCAGGGGAGTGAATGCGACAGGATCTATGCCTGAGGGCAGCTTCAGGCCCTCGTGCGCCGCATCGGGGTTGAAGGCGCCTATCCAGCATGTGCCCAGGCCCAGCGACGTGGCTGCCAACACTATGTGGTCCATCACGATCGCCGCATCGACATCGACGTAGTTGACGCCATCGTGTCGGCGAACCCAGGCTTCGGCTTCGACACCGCACACACACAGTACCAGCGGCGCATCAACGAACCACTTCTGGCTATAGATCTGTTGCAACACCGCCCGATGCTCAGCCGTTGGGATGACCAGGATGCGAAAGGGCTGGCGGTTTGCCGCGGTCGGTGCGAGCCGAGCTGCCTCCAGGATCAACTGGAGCTTCTCGTCCTCCACGGGATCGGGCTTGTACGCGCGCACGCTGTAACGCTGTCGGACCAGTTCCAGGAAATCCATCGCTCTCTCCCTTAGGTGTCTCAGGTCGGGGCGGTCGGAACCGCTTGCGTCAACATTGTGGCCCAGGGCGGACTCTCTGTCAACTGGCGCTTGACGTGCCGTGGAGAGCCCCTAGAATGGCGCGGATGAACAGAAACCTGCTGATCTACACTCTCATCGGCGTGGGGCTCTCGACCTCGCTTGCGGCATCGTTTCAGTCTCGCCTGACTATCCATCCGTACGTTACGTGGATTGGCGCATGTAGCATCGTCACGTGGGCGCTTTATGCGTGGGACAAGCGCACCGCGGAGTTCGCGCAACTGTCGAAGCGGCTCAAGGGTTGGCGTGTGCCCGAACTGACGCTGAACCTTCTGGCGCTCATCGGGGGTTTCCCTGGTGCTTGGGTCGGCCGAACCATGTTCAACCACAAGACCAACGTGAAGCGCCATCGAGGGATCCTAGTGGTGCTGCTCGTAAGCGTCTTTCTGCACGCCGCCATCGTGGTAAGGCTTTTGTATGGTCCTCCCTTCCAGCTCTGGCCGCCGAGCAACTGGATAACGTTTTAGCCTCCTGACGGATCGCTACGGATGGCTCGATAGTCCTCCTGGATCCGCCTAAGATCCTCCTTCGCAATGTCGTGATCCCCATAGTGGACGCGCATATAGGCGTCAGTGATCCGCTCCAGCGCATCCTGGTATCCGCGGAACGCGACAACGAGCTCCGGCAGGTACTGGTCTGGCGCCTGGTGAGGTTCTCGAGGGTATCCCCTTGCGGTGGCCAGCCGGCTGAGGTTGGCATAGATGTTCTGGACGGAGATGGCGGCAAGGAGTTGTTGCCCAACGCCGGTACGCCGGACGAGTTCCAGCGCG